>JBFGIA010000027.1:0-23906 GCA_041577935.1 Gemmatimonadota bacterium
CGCTTGGAGGTTGAGATGTCGTTAAAGCTAGCTCGCTTTGGATTCCCGCCCTTGGTCATCGCGGTGGGCACGGTCGCAGCGTTTATCGGCGATCGTGATGAGCCGGTCTATGAAGCCAACCCGGCGCCGGTCGCTGCCCCAACCATCGTCAACGACGAGCCCGTCAACGGGCTGGCTCTGGGTCCGGCCGACGCGGCACCCGAGCTAGTCGTTCTCGACGACCTGGCAGCCGAAGAAGCGAAGCCGACTCCCCGCCGAGTCGTTGCACCACAAGGACCGACCGTACCGGTCGAGCCCGTGGCGGCACCAACCGCCGCAGTAGTCGCTAGCGAGGCGTTGACGATCGACGCGCCGTCGCTGGCCCTGGAACAGCCCAATCCGCGGCGCTCCATTCGCGTCGATCCGCGCCGTGATACTGCGCGTGGTGGCATCTCAACCGTTTCCGACACTGGTGGACGGCGAGGCGGCTTCCGCATCGGCATCGCGGTTGGTGGCGGAGATTGCCGCCCCAGCGGTATCGCGGGGACAACGCTCGTCTTCGACCGCGGTGCCGGGCTGAGCGGGGTCGGCCTCGGTGGGCGGCCCGGAGTCCGTTTCTAGCCGCATTCGTCTACAGTCGGAGCCGACCCGTTTTGAGGTCGGGAACCCCCGGCGGACCGAGGCGTACAAGTCTCGTGTCCGTAGCCAGCCGAAGTCCCCATCGGAGGTTGTAAGATGATCCGTTCGCGTACGCTGATCCCGGCCGTGGTCTTGATTGCCGGCGTGCTTGCCTGTCAAGGCGAAACCGCGTCACGCGACACCACCCCACGCGTGGTGTTCAAGGCCTCGCAAACCACAGCTCTGGCGAACCCGGATCAGGGTATGCCAATGGGCCCCGACGGCGCGGCACCCGAGGTCGTGTTGCTCGGCGACCCGGCGCCCGAGACCCCGGCCAAGAAGCGCACTGTCAAGCGGCCCCAGCCGGGTCCGACGGTGATCTACCGAACGGTGTACATCGAGGCACCAGCCGAGGCTACGACCGCGCCCGAGGAATCGGGCCAACCGACCCCCGAGATCATCAACGAGCCAATTGTTGAGCCGGCGACCACGCCGGTCGTTCCCGAGCCCGAGCCAGCTGATGCGCCTGACGTCGCCGACACCCCGAACACACCGGATCCAGTCGCAACTGAGCCTCCGACCGTGACCCCGACCACGTTCCCGAGCGGCGGCTCGAACCGCGCCGAGGACGCCGTCTTGGGTGCCGCTGTTGGCGCCTCGATCGGCGCGATTCTCGGTGGACGTGGTGGCGCCGTTGCGGGTGGTATCGGCGGTGCGATCGGTGGAGCCACCGGCGGGCGTGGCGGTGGCATCCTGGGCGGCATCATCGGGGCCAGCTCTCGCGGACGACTACCGCGTCGTGGCGGCGGCTGCTGATCCAACGATCCGAAGCGCTTTTCCGTTAGCAGACTAGACCGGGAACCCGCCCTCGCGCAGGAACGTCAGCGTGCGCTCGGTGGCTCCCGCCATTTGCTCGAGTGCGGTCTTGGCAGCCATGCCGGCCTCATCCCCTGGAAGCCATGCCCGCCAGCGAGCGGCTAGTTCAGCCGATGAGTCGACGACCGCCAACCCGCCAGCGCGCTCCAGAACATCGACTTCATGAGGGTAGCCGTGGTCGGCTCCGATCGTGACCGGGACCCCGTGCGCCGCGGGCTCCATCACGTTGTGGACCGCACCGCCAAAGCTCCCGCCGACGTAGGCCAGATCGGCGACCGCGTACAGTCGATACAGCAGCCCGACCCGATCGACGATCACCACCGCGCAATCCGCGCCGCCCTCTCCACGACCAAATCGGCAGGTCCCGAATCCAAATCCTCGAGCCCGCGACTTTAACCGCGCGATCGCCTTGTCGGTTGGCTCATGCGGTGCAACGATTGCGACCGCGTTGGGGTGCGTCGTCCTGAGCCGAGCTAGCCCAGCCAATACCACCCGCTCATCTGCCGGCCAAGTGCTCCCAGCCACGATCACCGGACCCCCGCCCTCGGGCGGCCGCCACTTCACTTCGTCGGATGGGGCCTCGCGCACTCGCTCCAGTGTCACGTCGGCCCGAGTGTCTCCCGCGACACACACCCTATTCGCATCAACTCCGAGTTTCACCAATCGCTCAGCGTCGGCGGTTCCGATCGCCGCAACAGCGTCAAAACGGCGATACAGATCGCGGGTCAGGCTCCGCACCGGCCACCTGACCCGCGCCGAGCCCACCAGACGACAACACACTTGTCCGAGCATCACACCTGCATCCGACGCCGCCCAAACGAGGTTCGGCCACGTCTCGCCGCCCACCAGCACGAGCGCGTCGGGCGCCAGCAGACCCACTAGCTGACGCGTCTGCGCCGGATAGTCGAGCGGGAGATAATCGACCGCGTCGGGCACGTCCCATGACTGGACGAGCCGCTCAGCGGAGGCTGAGAAATAGGTAAAAAAGAGCGCCGCTTCGGGGCCGGCGTCGCGGATCGCCGTCGCCAGCGGTCGCGCCTGGAGCGTCTCACCGGCGCTGGCCGCGTGCAACCAGATAACCGGTGACCGCCCAGCGGCGGCCTCGGCGGCCCGCTGCCACCGTGCGAGCACGCCCTGGCGCGCGGCTATCCCGCGACCGACTTTGGGGACGGCCCGCGTCACAACCGGAGTCGCCACACGAGTAACCGGGACGATGAGCCGGTTATAGAACTGTCGCTGCCACAGTGGTTTCACTGGAGATCGGGAGAATATAGACGTTGACGGTCTGGACCCAGCGCCAACTTCGGAGTTTGGGGTTTCTTTGGGAGGGCGGTTAGATGGCGTCGACGCGAGTGATGCCGCGAACGGTCTCTCTGAGCCGCTGCTCGATCCCCTGCTTGAGCGTCATCGTGCTCATAGGGCATCCGCCGCACGCGCCCATCATCCGCAGGGTTACCACCCCGTCCTCGATGTCGAGCAACTCGACGTTGCCACCGTCCATGGCGATCGCCGGCCGAATCGTGTCCAGTGCGGCCTCGACCTGGTCCCACAGCGCCCGGCTCTCATCCAGGTCGGCTGGGGCCTGGTCGGTCGGGCTGTCGATCTTGGTATCGGTCATTGTCGTATCGTCCTACGTTGAGCGTTTAGAAGTATGAAATTACCGGTTCTTACACCCGATCGGCAACCACGTGCCGTACTGCAACCGCGGGTCTGTGCGGGACCAGACTGGCCACCCCGGGGTATCCGTGGATTCGAGCTCCTATGAATGACACCAAACATATCCTCTGGGTCGACGACGAGGTCGCGGGCCTCAAGTCGCACATCCTGTTTCTCCAGAACCGGGGGTTCGAGGTCACCACCGCGCCCAACGGCGAGGACGCCCTGGCCCTCATCTCCGAGAATGGCTACGACTGTGTGCTGCTCGATGAACAGATGCCTGGCATGCGCGGGATGACTGTGTTTCAGCGCATCCGAGAAAATCATCCGCAACTGCCTGTGGTGATGGTCACCAAGAGTGAAGAGGAAGGTCTGATGGACCAGGCGATCGGCAGTCGGGTCGACGACTACCTCGTTAAGCCGATCAACCCGAACCAGGTGCTGTCAGTCCTCAAGCGCTTGCTCGAGGGGTCGCGAATCCGGCATCAGACGATCGCGCAGGCGTTTAGCCAGCGTTACATCGAGCTCGACGAGCTTCGGAAGGGGCGCTCATCTTGGAGCGAGTGGGTCGAGCTGTACCGTGAGCTCCTCAGTTGGGAGCTGCGGTTGCTCGATGCGGGCGAGCAGGGGCTGCTACAGAGCCAAGCCGAGCTGAGCAAAGCCGCCAACAGTGATTTCAGCCGCTTCGTCCAAACCCATTACCGTGAGTGGGTGGCGTCAAAGCCCGGCCACCGACCCCTGCTGTCGCCAGACCTCGTCGAAGCGCACGTCCTTCCGTTGCTGCGAGCCGATCCGGGGCCGGTCTTCTTCGTGCTGATCGACTGCCTGCGGCTGGATCAGTGGTTAGCGATTCGTGACTCGTTGGAGAGTCACTTCACGATCGAGGAAGCGTACGCGGGTTCGATCCTACCATCGGCCACACCGTACTCGCGCAATGCCATCTTCAGCGGTTGGCTACCCGGCCAGATCGCCGAGAAGCGACCCGATCTGTGGCTCGGCGATGCGGACGTAGAGGGCTCGCTCAACCCACACGAGCGCGAGCTGCTGGAGCTTCAATTGGCGCGCAAGGATGTCGGTGACATTGGACCGGTCCAGTACACCAAGGTCTTCACGGCGGCCGAAGGCACGGCAGCGCTAAAGAAGCTGCCGCACTGTTTCCAGAGCCGATTGTCCGCGTTCGTCTTCAACTTCATCGATGTGCTCACACACGGACGATCGGAATCTGAGATCCTGCTCGAGATCGCTCCCGACCAACAAGCGTTTCGATCACTGACCCGCTCGTGGTTCCTGCACTCGCCGCTCTACGACTTACTGTTGCAGTCCGCCCGTCAGGGCGTGCGCGTGGTACTCACCACCGACCACGGCTCGGTTCACTGCCTGCGTCCAGCCACCGTTTACGCCCGACGCGACGCCTCGCAGAACCTGCGCTACAAGTTCGGCAACAACATTCGCTCCGAGGAACAGGAAGCCGCTTTTCGAGTCGCAGACCCGGGCAGCATCGGCCTCCCTGACATGGGCTTCAACGTGGCCGCCCTTATGGCGGTCGAGGATTACTACTTCGTCTACCCGACCAAACTCCGCGAATACCAAAGCCGCTACTACGGCGCCTTTCTTCATGGCGGGATCTCGCTCGAGGAGCTGATTCTCCCGGTGGCCACGCTGACACCGCGCTAGACCGTTAATTTCCAGCCTATGAGCACGTATCTCCGCATGTTGGGTTATCTGAGACCCCACGCCCAGCTTATGGGATTGTCATTCCTGCTGATGGTGTTGTTTGCGCTGGTGGACGGGTTCTCGATCGTGGTGCTGATCCCGTTTCTCCAAGTGCTTTTCGGCGGTCCATCAGCGACCGCAATCCCGGTCGCACCGGATCACTTCACGGGGCGGATCGAACACTTTTTCAAATACGAGCTCTTCGCGTTTCTGGAGGAGCCTACGGCCCTAGGCACGCTGACCAATGTGTGCCTGATGATCCTTGCGATTTACTTCATCAAGGCGGTGCTCAACTACTTCCAGCACTTTCTGCCGCAGGTCCTTCTTGAGCGTGCGCTGCGCGACCTGCGAAACCAGTTCTTTGCGCACATCCAGCGGCTTTCGTTCCGCTACTTCCAACGCACGCGATCAGGTCAGCTGATGTCGATACTGACCCACGACATCCAGCTGCTGAAACACGCTATCGCGACCGGTGTCTTTCGCGTCATCCGGCACACTCTCGAGGTAGTTGTCACACTCCTTATCCTGGTCGCTATCTCGTGGAAGCTGACGCTTCTAGCTGTTCTGATTCTGCCGCCGATTGGATGGATCGCGTTACTCATTGCTCGCAAGCTGCGCAGCGTGAACCGCCAGCTACTGCGGAAGCTGGGCGACATCACGAGCGCGCTTCAGGAAAACGTGGCAGGCATTCGGATCGTCCGTGCGTTCGGAGCCGAGCAATTCGAACAACAGCGATTCGGACGTGACAATGAAGCGTACCAACGCAATATGGTCCGGTCGAGAAAGTACGCGCTCTTGGGAAGCCCCGTTTCCGAATTCCTGCTCGCTGGCGCAGTCGTTTTGATCCTCTACATAGGCGGGCGGATGATCTTGCTAAACGGAACGCTTGCGCCGGAAACATTCTTCGTATTCCTGGTCGCGTCGCTCAAACTGTCGGGCCCCCTCAAGTACCTGTCCAAGCTGAACGAAGACGTGCAACCCGCGTTAGCCGGGTGTGAACGGATCTTCGAAGTGCTGGACACTGAACCGGACGTTGTCCAGGCCAAGCGCCCGATACCGATCCCCGGGTTCGAGCGGCAGATTCGCTATGACAACGTCTGTTTCTCGTACGATCAGAGTGACGGCCCTGTGCTTCACGATGTTTCTTTCACCATCCAGAGGGGACAGGTAGTGGCATTGGTAGGGCCATCGGGGGGGGGCAAGTCGACGCTGGTAGACCTGCTGCCGCGATTCTACGACCCAACCTCAGGGCGAATCGAATTCGACGGTCACGACCTACGAGAAGTCAGCCTCAAGGATCTGAGGCAACAGCTGGGGATCGTAACCCAAGAGGTGATACTGTTTCACGACACCGTTGCCAACAACATCGCGTACGGCGAGAAACCGGAGCAGAAACGGTTGGAGGAGGCTGCTAAGGCAGCTAACGCGATCGACTTCATCGAAGCTCTTCCCAACGGCTTCGATACCGTGATCGGCGAACGCGGTATTCGGTTCTCAGGCGGGCAGCGGCAGCGAATCGCAATCGCGCGGGCGATCTACAAGAATCCGCCTATCCTAATTTTTGACGAGGCCACATCAGCGCTCGACTCGGAAAGCGAGATGCTCGTCCAGCAGGCAGTGGCAAGACTCATGGAGAACCGGACGGCAATCGTCATCGCACACCGGCTCTCGACCGTCCTTCACGCCGACCAGATCGTGGTAGTAGATGGGGGGCGCGTCGTAGAAATCGGGTCACACACCGACTTGCTATCAAGGGCCGGCCGCTACAGCCAACTCTATGAGCTGCAGTTCGCCGAACTACCGGCGTGATCTCGGATCCAAATCGCAACACGACCAACCGACCAGACTTTCTGTTCATTCCAGTTTCTGGCGCGACCGGAGCCGGTGAATACGTGCGCTCCCTTACGATCGCACAGGCCAGCAAACGACGTTGGCCGGCGGCGCGCATCCGATTCATCATCAATCGAGAGGCGCCATACGCTGGCAAAGTACCTTTCGAAACCCATCCTATTGACTGCTCACCCACGCTGGCTGGAAAAACCGTAAGCAAAATCCTCTCAAGCGATCCACCAGATCTGGCCGTCTTCGACAACGCCGGCCGGATGACCCACCTCCGGCATGCCCACGAGCTCGGCATCAAGATCGTATACATCAGCTCACGACCGAAGCAACGATGGCGAGCCTTTCGGCTGCGCGCACTTCGACTGCTCGACCAGCACTGGATCGGTTTTCCCGAGTTCATCGACGGAGGACTTGGGCCGTGGGAGCGCATGAAGTTGCGACTGGTCGGTGATGTGGAGGTGGTTTTTCTGCAAACCGTCTTTCCGGAATTTCCGGCCGTCGAACGTACACGGCTCAAACAACGGCTGGGAATCAGCAGCGAGGACTACGTTCTGTTTGTCCCAGGTGGGGGCGGAAACAAGCCGGGCTCGGGTCCTCAAGCGCCCCAGGTTTTCACGGAGGTCGCCGACCAGGTGAGTGCGTCCACCGGAGCGATGTGTCTGGTCGTGAGCGGACCAAACTATTGTGGAACCCATCCCAGCAACCCACGCCTCAAGCTCGTCCCAACCGTTAGCAGCGCCGAGATGATCGGCCTGATCCAAGATGCGCGGCTACTTGTCATCAACGGGGGCACGACGCTCGTTCATGGGCTGGCGCACAGGAAGGTGTGCGTGACGGTTCCCCTGGCTCACGATCAGCGTCGTCGGATCAAACGTTGCAAAAGCCGCCAACTGGTCATCGCGACTGAGCTCAGTACCGACGATATGCAGAATAGCGTCGTTTCGATTCTCGACGACGCCGATCGCTACTCTTCGATTGAGCGTCGAGTGGGAGCGCTCGAGATCACCAATGGAGCGCCACGTGCCGTCGAGGCTCTCGAGAAGCTGGTGCGCAACCCCGAGTGAAGACTACTCGCGGTCTTGCATATCCAGATTGTCGCTGACAAACCCCTCGGCGTTGTGCGAGCCGTCGCAGAAGGGCTTTGTATTCGAGTGCCCACAGCGACATAGCCAAACTTCATCTTCGGTGGCCTTCTCGGTGCCGTCGCTCAGCGTGATCTTGAACTCCCCGCGAACCCAATAGGGTCCGTTCTCGGTCGGAGTGATTTCGGCCATGCTCACCTCCCGTAGCGAGTTACGTCTTAAAGCGTGGTGCCCATTGCTTCAGCGCTTCGAGCAGCTTGGTGACGTACTGGCGGGTCTTGTCATCGGTCAGAACGCCGTCTTCGTTGACGAGCTCATGCGCCTGCGCGACCAACACCTCTGGGCCCGGCATCGCCGGAGACCGTGTCGATTGCAGGGTCTGCCGCAACTGGAGCTGGCTTCGGGCTGTCCCCGTGCGCCCCGGACTCGCGCCCATGATCGCCACCGGCTTTCCATTCAGTGGTGACTCTGGCGGTCGCGAGGCCCAATCGAGCGCGTTCTTCAATACTCCCGGTAAGCCGTAGTTGTATTCCGGGGTCGCGAAGAGAAGCGCGTCGGCGTCCCGGATCGCTTGTTTGAACTCGACCACCGAAAGCGGGTCACCCTGCTCCTCGATATCAGCGTTAAAAAGAGGCAGCGGGCTCAGATCGAAGGTCTCGATCGTCATCCCGTCCGGCGCCAACTCGACGGCGGCCCGAATGAGTGCTCGATTGAAGGAACCCTGGCGTAGGCTACCGGCGATCCCGAGCACATTCAAGTTGGAGCCCATGGCTGCGATCACTCGCCTGAGACGATCTTGTAGACGTTGCCCGCGTCAGTCATGATGTACAGTTCTCCATCAGCGTCCTCGCCAAACGCGGTCACGCCTCGCTCAGATGGCTTGAGCTCGGGCCACTCCCGCCGCTCGGTAGCGGTCCCGCCGGCCAACCGGAAGCTGCGTACAAAGCCACTGCAGAAATCGGAGTATAGGTATACACCCGTCAACTCCGGTAAGGCTACGCCACGATAGACAAACCCGCCCGTCACCGAGCATCCATCGTCGTGATCGTAGTCCAGCACCGGGAGCGTCAACCCCGATTGATCGCAACCTTGCGGCGGATCGAAGCACTCCGACCCCTCCATCGTATTCCATCCATAATTGAGCCCCGCTGCCCCACCAGGCGCCGCGTTCACCTCCTCGCGATCGTTCTGGCCGACATCGGCGATATATAGCTCTCCAGTCTGACGGTCGAAGCTGTAGCGCCACGGGTTGCGCAGGCCGTAAGCCCAGATCTCTCCCCGCGCACCGGCCTGACCCACAAACGGGTTGTCGGGGGGAATCGCAAACGGGTCGCCGCTGTCGACGTCGATTCGCAGCAACGCACCGAGCAATGTCGCGAGAGACTGGCCGGCTTCCAACGGATCGCCACCCCCACCGCCGTCACCCAAAGCGATGTAGAGCATCCCGTCCGGGCCAAAGGTGACCAGCCCCCCGTTGTGGTTCCGAGCCGGTTGGTTCACCGAGAGGATCGTCTTGGTCGGGTTCGGGTCAGCGCGATCGGGGTCGGCCGAAACGCGGTATTCGACCACCTGCGTGTCGTTTCCGCGATCGGTGTAGTAGACGAAGAACCGGCCGTTTGCGCTGTAGCCAGGATGAAAGGCGACCGATAACAATCCCTGCTCGTTGCCATCCGAGACGAGGTCGCGAACATCCAGAAACGGTTCCAGGAGCAGCCCGCCGTTTTCGAAAACGCGGATCGTGCCGCGCTTGTCGACGATAAAGAGCCGCGGGTCACCGGTCGGGGCGACGACTTGGACCGGAAACCCGACCCCAGTCACGAGCCGCTCGAGGGTCGGGCCTCCACCGTTCGGGTTGGGACCGTCTGGACCGTTTGGAGCCGTTTGGCTGGCCTCACTGTCACAAGCGACAAAGCACCAGCTGCCCAGCAACAAGAGACAGATCCCCAGATCCCGAGTCACAAACATGTGGGTCAAGCTAGCGCCGTGGTTTGCGCCGAGCATACGCTGTTCCTAGTCTGAGTGCGGTCATCCCGTACTTGGAACGCGAACCTGAGACGCTATGATCGAAGTCACTGCACTACGGAAGGAATACGGCGATCTCGTGGCCGTGGACGGTGTCTCGTTCACCGCCCCGACGGGCGCGATCTTCGGGCTTTTGGGTCCCAACGGCGCGGGTAAGACGACCACCATTGGGTGCATTTCAGGTCTGCTCGAGCCGACCGCCGGCACCGTCCGCGTTCGCGGTCACGACGTCGTTCGAGAGGGCGCGCAAGCCAAGGCGTCACTCGGTGTCGTGCCCCAAGAGATCGCGCTGTACGAGGACCTCTCTGCCGGCGAGAACTTGCGTTTCTGGGGTCAGGCATACGGTCTCGGGGGGGCCGAGCTGCGAGCTCGCATCACCGACGTACTCGAGATCACCGGGTTGCTCGACCGCGCGGGAGACCGGGTGGACCAGTTCAGCGGCGGGATGAAACGGCGGCTCAACTTCGCCTGCGGCATCGTCCACGAACCCCAGGTTCTGTTGCTCGACGAACCGACCGTAGGCGTCGATCCTCAAAGCCGCGTGCGTCTGCTCGACCTCGTTCGCGAGCAAGCCAATCAGGGCGTCTGCGTGCTTTACACCACGCACTACATGGAAGAGGCGCAGTCGCTGTGTGATCGACTGGCGATCATCGACCACGGCCAAATCATCGCTCAGGGCTCGCTCGGGGAGCTTCAGGCGCAGATGGGCGAGCGCGACCTCGTCAGGGTGTCCGGATCGTTTGACGAGAGCGAACTGCATGGCGCGTTCGGACGCGATGGTGAGGTCGAAGTCGTCACCGTCGATGACGCCCAGGCCACTCTCTCGGTCCGCAAAGCCTCCAGCAAGCTGCCGGCACTGCTCGCGGTGCTCACCGAGGCGGGCTCGGAGGTCCGCGACATCACCGTCAGTCAGCCGAGCTTGGAGAGCCTGTTTATCAAACTCACCGGAAAAGAGCTGCGCGAGTAGCGGGTGCGGTTCCTCCTCGCCACCGCGATCAAGGATTTGGTCCGCCGGCGACGGGACCCGCTCGCGTTGCTCCTGTGGGCCGGCATCCCACTCGCAATCGGTGGGCTGATCTTTCTTGCGTTTGGCGGTGACGACGCCGGACCCAGCGGACGACTGCTCGTCGTCGATCAGGACAACTCCGTGCTGAGCGGACTCCTTTCCGGCTTCTACCAACAGGGTCCGTTGGCCGACATGATCGAGGTCGAGGCGGTCGACCTCGAAGCCGGACGGGAACGAATCGACGCTGGCGAGGCGTCCGGGCTGCTCATCATTCCCGAAGGGTTCGGCACCGCGGTCCTGAACTCTGAACCGTTCGAGATCTCTCTCGTTCGAAATCCCGCCCAACGCATCGTCCCAGGCATCATCGAGGAGAGCTTGTCGTTGGTCGTCGAGAGCACGTTCTACGTGCAGAGATTGTTCGATGAACCTCTCGATATCATCGCCGCAACCCAGCCGGTTGACGCGAATACGGTCCCCGACTCTACAGTGGCATCGATCAGCGTGGCTTTCAATCAGATCGTCGATCGCACCCGGCCGTATCTGTTCCCGCCGGTGATCGAGCTCGAGACGACGACGACCGGAGAAGACGAAGACGGTTTTGACCTTGCTCGCCTGTTCTTCCCGAGCATGCTGTTTATGGCGCTCTTGTTCATGGCCCAGGGCTTGAGCGAAGACATCTGGCGCGAGCGATCACAGGGCACGCTCCGCCGCGTCATCGTCACACCCCAACGAGTGGCGACGTTTCTAGCCGGCAAGCTGCTCGCCGGTGCAATGCTCATGCTGATCGTGATCGGGCTTGGGCTGGTCGTTGGGCGCTGGGTTTTTGGGATCGAGCTCCACGGTCTGCCCACCGCGCTCGTGTGGGCCACCACTACCGGCATGATGCTGCTGGCGATGATGGTCTTGGTGCAACTGTTCGCCTCGAGTGAACGCACCGGGAACATCTTGACGGGGGCGGCGATCTTCCCGCTGGCGATGCTCGGTGGGAGCTTCTTCCCGTTCGAGGCAATGCCCGACTGGTTGGCGAGCGTGGGCCGGTACACCCCGAACGGGTGGGCCTTGGCGAAACTCAACCGGGTTTTCGCTGGCGACTTGGCCCCGTTCGATCTCATCCGTGCGATCGGGTTCGTCACGCTCGTCATCGCGGTTCTCACCTGGCTCGCCATGCGACGCATCCGCGGCCGCTTCGCCCACAGTTGACGACGCTGCGCGCCGCCTGGTTTATCGCCCGCAGCGATGTCGCGTATTTGCTTCGTCAGCGCGAGACGCTCCTCTGGACGTTCCTGATGCCGCCGGCGTTCTTCTTCTTTATCGGATCCGTCACCGGCGGTTTTGGCGGGGGCGGAGATGTGGCTCCGAGCATCACCGTCCAGACCGCTCGAGACGCCGGGTTCCTGGCCGACCACGTGGTGCGTCGCATCGAGGAGCAAGGCTTCGAGGTCACGCGGAGCAGCGATCTCGACACGTTGCCAGTGGGACGCCGCCAACTGATTCTGCCGGCTGGCTTCACGGATTCGATCGCGACCCAGAAACCGGTAAAGGTCGAGTTCGCCACGCAGAGCGACGTCGGAATCGACTCCCAGTACGACCAGATTCGGGTCGCGCGAGCCGTTTACGGTGTGTTGGCCGACGTGATCGTTTCGGCCGACGCACAGGGTGCTCTCGATCAGGCCGCGATCGCGCGGCTAGCCGACGAACCGCGACCGCTGCAACTGACCGTATCCCAAGCCGGGAGCCGAGCCGAGTTTCCTACCGGATTCGAGCAATCCGTCCCCGGGACGATGGTCATGTTCACGTTGTTGGTCATGTTGACCAGCGGGGCGGTACTGCTGGTTATCGAACGGAACCAGGGACTGCTGCGGCGGCTCGCGTCGTCGCCGCTGCCGCGCCGGGGGGTCGTGCTCGGGAAATGGGGTGGCAGGCTGTTCCTGGGACTGGTCCAGATCAGCTTTGCGATGTTGGTCGGCACGCTCTTGTTCAAGATACGGTGGGGCCCGGATTTCTCGATGCTGTTGGTGATTCTCGTAGCGTGGGGGGCGTTGGCGGCGGTGCTCGGAATCCTGCTCGGCAATCTGGCGCGAACCGAAGGTCAGTCGGTCGCGATCGGAGTGCTGGCGTCCAACATTCTGGCCGCTCTCGGTGGTTGTTGGTGGCCGATCGAGGTCACACCGCGGTGGATGCAGAGCTTCGCGCTGACGCTACCGACCGGGTGGACAATGGACGCGCTTCACAAGCTCGTCAACTTCGGGGCTGGCGCCTCGAGCGCCGTCCCACATTTGCTCGCGTTGGTCGTCGGGACGCTCGTCGTGGGGTGGGCCGCGGTCCATACCTTTCGCTTCCAGTAGCGACGACCCGCGTCGTGCGATGCGAAGGCCCCGGCGCGGCTGGCGATGACGGATAAGAGCTGGCCTTGTAGTATGTTTCCCCACAGACGACCTGCGGTTCTGGGCCGGATGCCGGCTCGGCCAAGGAATAGCTTCCGCTGGTCTAAACTTCTTTCAACTCTCAACCCTCGGGCCGCAAAGCGTGCGCGCGCCCTCCCTAACCGACGGAGGAAAGCGACATGTTGTACCTGACGATCGTCTTCTTGGTGATCGCGCTGATCGCGGGGTTCCTGGGCTTTCGTGGCGTCGCCGGCGCCGCGACCGGAATCGCTAAGATCCTGTTCTTTGTATTCCTCATTCTGTTCGTGGTTTCGCTGCTGCTCTGAGTCCAAGCGCTCGGCTTGAGTCGCCCGACGAGCGATCGTCGCTCTTACTGGAGCGAGATTACCACCGTCGGGCGACGCCAAAACCGACGAAGATATCGGCGGCAGTGTCGGTGAGCCCCGCGCCAACACGCGCGTCGAGCTGGAAAGAGTCGTGGACGAGATATGTGATCCCGCCGTTTAGCGTGACGTCGTCGCCGGTGTCGTCACCCGCCGGGAAGATGGTGAACATTTCGACGTAAGCCCCGCTCCTTTCGGTGAGTCCGATGCCAAGCGCGAGACTCGCCGCCCCCTGATCGAACCGCTCGTCGTCCTCGCTGGCGTAGGTGTAGCCGACGTTCGCGCCGAGCCCAAACCGGGGTCCAAGCTCCCACGCGAACGCCCCGGTGACGCCGGGCTGCCAAGCGTCCTCGGTCACCTCGTCAGCACCCACCGGAAGCGTCGTCGCCGCCAGGATCGCCACCACCGGGTGCCAACTCGGCTGATCGGCTGCCTCCGTCAGAACGATCTTGATGCCGACAGAAGGGTCGTCCATGCCGGAGTCGTCGTTTCCGGGCTGTTCGACCCAAGTCATGGACACGCCGAACCGCCCCTCGAGGCGGTTCGCAATGCCTATTCGCAGCAGTGCTTCGCCAAGCGAGTGCTCGTTGATATCGTCGCTGCTGCGCGTGAAAGTGTAGCCCGCTTCGAGCTGCAGATGGCCCGGTGCCACCGTCGAGGCGCTCTCGGTGAAGTCGGGTCGATCGGTGACCAGCGGCGGCTGTGTCACCTGTGCGGAGAGTGGTACAGCGCTCAGCACAAGGAGTACCAACAATCGGAGAGAAGCCCACATGAGGCTAATTTAGTGTGCGCTAATTATCCTTGCAAACCCATAGCTTCCAATGAGCTATGAAACGATCCGGGAGTGCGTTACTCCATGCAGAGGGCGTAACGCGAGAAGTGGCTGAGCTCGGCGCGGACGACGCTCTGCGCCGGGTCATAGACCGCCTCGTCCACGATGGCCCAATCATCGACATCGTCCTGAGCCACCGCGATTCTCAGCTTGGAGAGGTCGACACCGGTGAGCTCGGCGCTCGCGGCGTTGATCTCCAGGATCGCGGGCTGGCTGAACTGCAGCCCATTGGGACCATACAGGAACGAGACCGTCCCATCGCTCGCCTGCGCCATGCTGATCCAGAGATCCGTGGGAATCGAATTGGGGAGAATCGTCAACGACGCATCGTCGGTTGACAATGTCCCGCCGACTTCCTTCTCGATCCACTTGGCCTCCAGGTCGTTAGCGACCCGCAGCTCCATGCCGTTTTTGAAGGTCAGCAGCTTGACGCCGTTGACGGTGACGAACCTCGGGAACGTCTCCGTCGGATTGGTCGGGCCCGTCTCATCGCCACAGGCAGCTAGCGACAAGACGGCGAGGGCCGTGACGATTCCGCCTAGGAATTGCCAGTGCTTCCTCACTTTGAATCGGCTCCTCTGGGGGATCGGTTCCACCGGGGGTCACCCAGTGCAAGGGCAACACCCGCGCCAGCTTGGGGTTTCGCCCGTTGTATCCAGTCTAAATCTCAACCGCACAAAGGGTTACGCCGATCGACGGAAACCGTTTTCCCTCCCCCGAGGAATCTTTTTTCCTATCGTTTTGAGATACTTCGTTGCAGCTAGAGCGTAACGAAACATTACGCCCTCAGCGGCCCACCCAGTCGGCCACGAACACGTTTGTGTCCCCCGGCTTGGCGTTGTTCCGATTGGAAGCCCAGACGAGCTTCGAACCGTCGGAGTTGAACATCGGAAAACCGTCGAAGTCGGGGTGGGTCGTGATCCGAGCGAGACCGGTGCCGTCGACGTTGATGGCGTAGAGATCGAAGTTCCGACCTTCCGGGTCGTGCATGTTGCTGGCAAAGATGATGCGCTCGCCATCGGGGAAGAAGTAGGGTCCAAAGTTGGCCGCCCCGTTGTCGGTGATCTGACGCTTATCGGAGCCATCCGCGTTCATGATCCACAGCTCCATCACGCCCGGTCGCACCAAGTTGTCAGCTCGCAGCGCGCGATAGTCAGCCAGCGCGCCTTCTTCCTCCGGGTGGTGTGCGCGGTAGACGATGCGCTGGCCATCGTAGGAGAAGAACGGGCCGCCGTCGTACCCTTCCTCGTGGGTCAGCCGCACCACATCGCTCCCATCGGCGTTCATGGTGTAGATCTCCAGATCGCCGTCGCGCATCGACGTGAAGACGATCTTCGATCCATCGCGGCTGAACGTCGCCTCGGCGTCGTAACCCGGTACATTCGTCAATCTTTGGAGCTGGCTGCCATCGGGTTGCGCGGTAAAGACATCGAATCCCGGGTGAATCGGCCAGACGTATCCCTGACTGTAGTCCGGACGAGGCGGGCAAGCCTCATCGGCGATATGGGTCGAAGAGAATAGGATCCACTCGCCTTGCGGGTAGGCGAAGTAGCTACACGTCGTCACGCCCTTGCCCGTCGACACCATTCGCTTGGCCGATCCATCCGTCCGCATGGTGAAGATCTGGTCGCAGCCAAGCGAGTCCGGCGTGGCCTGGAAGATGAGCCGCTCGTCATCGGGGCTGAAGTAAGCCTCGGCATTCTGGCCCTCGAATGTGAGCTGCTGGAGATTCGCCAGGTACGGTGTCTCTTTAGGTTCGGGAACCACCACGGGTGTCGCGGGTTCAAGAGTCGGCGCTGGAGTTTCTTCGCCCGCTTGACCACAAGCGAACGCGGCGAACGCCGCGAACAGGACTCCCAACTCGATGCGTGTCATTTTTACTGCTCCTCGTTTGAAGTCGTGAATCCTTATGGACGGTGTAGCATGAAATTGAGCCTGATCGTTTGTTCCCTCGTCGCAATCGCGTCACCCCTTTGGGCCCAGGATTCGAACGGCGGAACGTGCGCCATGGAAGCCGGTCTCCCATCGTCAAACCCTGAGATTACCGCGCCCGAGATCTGTGCCACGATCGCGGTGCTCGCGGCCGACTCGCTAGAAGGCCGGCAGGCGGGTAGCCCGGGCAGCGAGAGCGCTTCGCGGTATCTCGCCGAGCGCTTTCGCTCGATCGGACTGCAACCACTCGGGGACGATTATCTCCAGCGATTCACCTTCTCACCCGCCGTCCTTCGCGATCCACACGCGAGTCCGGATGCATCCTCCAACGATGAGACGATGTTGTCGACATCCAATATCATCGGGATCGTGCCCGGCATCGACCCGCAACTGGCTAACGAGGCGATCGTGATCGGTGCCCACTACGACCACCTGGGGTTCGGCGGACAAGGTTCATTGGCACCAGGTGAGCAGGCGATCCATAACGGAGCCGACGACAATGCGTCCGGTGTGGCCGTGCTGCTCGAGTTGGCGCAGTACTTCGTGGCGCGGCCGCTGGGAAGAACGCTGATCTTCATGGCTTTTGGTGGGGAGGAGTTAGGCACGTTGGGCTCCCAGTTCTACGTCGCTCACCCGTTGTGGCCGATCGAGCAGACGGTGGCCATGCTGAATCTCGACATGGTGGGCCGGCTGCGGGAGCAGTTGACGGTCCACGGTACGGGAACATCGCCAGCGTGGACGGGGATCCTCGACGACTTGGACCCCCAGGGCCTGTCCTTGGCGCGCGTGCCGGATGGCTTCGGGCCCAGCGATCAATCGTCCTTCTACGGCGCCCAGGTGCCGGTGCTCTGGTTCTTCACCGGCGCTCACGAGGAGTATCACCGGCCCTCCGATGACCTGGGTACGATCAACGGTGCCGGTGCAGTCCGAGTCGCAAGGGTCGTCTCGACGATCACCGAAACGATCGCCAGCACCGGGCTCGAGATTCCATACGCGGTAGCCCCCACGACCCAGCGTAGGGCGGCGGCTTTTTCGGTCGGACTCGGGGTCATTCCCGAGTACAGCTTTTCCGGACCGGGATTGAAGGTGGCTTCGGTGCGACCGGGCGGGCCGGCAGATGTGGCGGGCGTGTCAGCCGGTGACGTATTGCTGCAGCTAGCCAATCGCGAGATCGAAGACGTCTACGGCTACACAGCGGTGCTTTCGGATCTCGAGGCGGGAGTTTCTTACCCGCTCGTGTATGAGCACGAAGGCGAGCTCCACAACGTCACCGTGGAACCGGCCTCACGCTGAATCCGGTGCTGCTCGGAGCTCTAGTTTCGCGCCAGCTCGATGCTGCCGTTTACGGTTTGCATCTCGAGTCGGCCGCCTCCGGTCCCGATTGAGCCCTCGATACGGCGAGGTCCCCACCGCTTGCCGGCGGACACTGCCAGCGGAAAATCGCTCTTCAGCCCGCCGTTGACGGTCTGAGCGACAACGCTGGCGTTGACGCCGGCCGGCAGCCCCACGGTGATCGATCCGTTGACCGTGTGCAACGAGAGCGTGCCATCCCATCTCTCCCGACCCATCGAAACGTCGATCGCGCCATTGACCGTATGGGCTTCCACCGTGCCTGTACCTGAGGCGCTCACGGCCCCGTTCACGGTATGAACTTGCAGATTTCCGCGGAGGCCGTTGGCTTCGATCGCCCCGTTGACCGTCTTGCCTACAAAATCGACACCCGCCGGCACCCGGACAGTGAAGTCGACGACGATGTCGTTCTTCTTGTGTTTCTTGTCGTGTTTGCTGTGATCTTCTCCGCAGACGTCGCTAACGCCACCGTCCTTGAGCGGATACGCGGCACAGATGCGGACATTCCCACCGTGCTCGACGACCACGATCTCGACCTCGTTGGGGTCGCTCTTCTTAGCGTGCCGAACGGCGACGACCTCAGCTGTCGATCCACTCGCGGGCATCGCATCGATCTCACCGTTTAGGCCTCGAATCTCGAGCGTCTTACCGGTCGCGATCGCCCCCTCCCACCGAAACTCCGCCGTCTGTTGAGCCACAGTAGTCGCTGGCAGAGCGGTGAGCGCAGCGAGCGTCAGCAAAATTCTCGTGAGGTTCATGTGCCTCTCCTTCTGCTATCGATTCAAACGCTTCAGCAGGATCGAGCCATTAAAAGTCTCGAGCTCGATTTGAGCGTCTCCAGAGCCCAGCCTGATCGTGGTCGTCTTGCCGGGCTCGGCCGCCGTCACCGTTACCGGAAAGTCGGCTTCGAAATCGCCGTTGTAGGTGAACGCACGGATCGTGGCGCTGGCGTTTTGCGGGATCGTCAAGTCGATCGTGCCGTTGTGGGTTTCCATGCTGTACCACCCGTCGGGATGAATCGGGCCCTGAAAAACGATCGCCCCGTTGACTGAGGACGCCTCCAGGCTCCTGGTGTCGCATCGTTCGAGCGTGACCGGGCCGTTCACGGTCGTCGCCTCGATATCGCCAACTACATCGGCTAGCGACACAAACTCGTTGACCGAGTGAGCCTCGACGCGACCGCGCGCCCCGCTCAGCTCGATGCCACCCTCGACTGACCCAACCTCGATGGTGTTCCGCCCCCCACTTACCCGCACGAGGCCTTTCACGGAGTGCGCATCGATCCGTCCCGTTGTGCCCTCGACCGAGATGCGGCCCTCAATCGTGTGCACCTCGATGTGCGCATCCTTTGGGACTGTTAGGGTGAAATCCGTTTCCCGACCGTGGCCGGGCATCATCTCCGCTTCGACGCTCACCTCGGACTCCTCACGGTCCAGGTGCACGTCCGCCGGGCCTGTGGCTTGAACGCGAACCGCCTTGCGATCCCAGGCTCTGATCGTGATGTCACCAACCATGTTCTCGACTTCGATCGTGGCATTGGCGCCGACCGAGAGCAACGTATCGACGACGGCCTGGGGTTTCGCTGCCGCGGGGCTCAGGATGATCAACCCGCATCCAATCACAATCGTCGTGTATCGCATCGGAACTCTCCTCATATCGATGTTCGAATGATGCTAGTAGCCTGGCGCATGACATCGAGCTTTCGCTGTCGAGCGCTGGTCAAATAGTTGTAGAGCTGGGTGCTTCCCGGATCTGCATCGAGCGCCTTGACGATCTCGTCGATCGCTTCATCCATCGCCGCGAGGTTAGCCTCGACGGTGGCCACCGTCTGTGGGTCTAGTCGATCGCGGTACATCGCCAGGAGCTCCTCGAAGTCGGTCACCGCCGTATCGTATTCGAGGCTCGCTGGTTGCGTGGGGGTCGCCGCGTCGGGCTGCACCGCCGCTACCGGCGGGCCGCCATCGGTGCCGCGCTCAGCTCCCGATCGCGCCCACCACGTGGCGCTCACAGATAGCACGATCAAAGCCACCGCCGCGGCCGCCATCTGCGGCAACGTGAACGACAGACGGCGTCGAGCGCGGTGCGTCTCGAGCGCCACCACTACCGGTTGCTCCTCGAGCCGTGCCGCGATACCGGTCCAGAGATCGTGCTCCGGCGGACGGTCTTCGAGCGACCGCGCCCGAACCACGATGCCTCGCAAATCGGCGAGCACCCCCTGACAATCGGCGCATATGTCCAAGTGTTGCTCAACCGACGTCCGCTCATCGGCGGTCAGCTCGCCATCTATATAGGCTGACAAGCGTTCTGTGGGGTGCTCGCTCATTATCCGTCTCCTAGGCGGTCAACTGCTCGCGCAAAAGCATGCGCGCGCGATGAAGCTGGGACTTCGACGTTCCAGCCGCGATGTCGAGCAGGTCCGCGATCTCATCGTGCTTGTATCCCTCGATGTCGTGCAGCACGAACACTTCGCGGGCCTTTCCGGGCAGCGTTTCGATCGCCGCCTCCATGTCGACACTGATCTCGGTCGAGGCCGGACGGACTTGCACGCGCTCCACCGGTTCATCTGTGGCTGCGTACCTCTCGCGCTCACGGGACTTCGTTTTTCGGTATCCAAGCATCACGTTTATCGCCACCCTATGTAACCAAGTTGAGAACGCTGCATCGCCGCGAAACGTGTCGAGCTTTTTCCAGGCCAGCACGAACACGTCCTGCGTCAGTTCGTCGGCTTCCTCCGGTCCCACCATGCGCCGCGCCAGACTGTGAACGCGCGGTACGTGGTCGTGATACAAGCGCTCGAACGCCCTTGCGTCGCCCTCGGCAGCCAGCCGAACATCTTTCGTCGAGCCGGTCACCTCGGGCGATGTCTCTGTCGCAAGTATGGTTTCTCCGCGGCCAGTGGTTCGTCATACACCCTGTTGGAGGGGCCAACGGGCAAAATAGTTGGAATCGAGGGGCTCTCAGACCCCGCCAAGGAAGGATCGGTAGACGGCCAGGTCGGTATCGGTGAACAGAACGAAGCGCACCAGCCGCACCGAGCCGGGATCCGCCAACCACTCCCGAACCGCCCCCACAGCCACCGGGGCGGCGCGGTCGATCGGGTACCCGTAGGCGCCGGTGGAGATCGAAGGGAAAGCGATCGAGGCGAGCCGGTGGCTGTGGGCCAGATCGAGGGCATGGTTGTAGCAGCTCCTCAAGAGCTCCGGTTCCCCGCGATCGCCGCCCCGCCAACGGGGACCGACCGCGTGGATGATGTAACGGGCAGGCAGGTCGTAGCCAGCGGTTATCTTCGCTTCCCCGGTTCGACACCCACCCAGCGTGCGACACTCGTCCAGCAACCGCGCCCCCGCGGCCCGATGGATGGCGCCATCGACGCCACCGCCACCGAGTAGGGATTGGTTGGCGGCGTTCACGATGGCATCGATGTGCTGGTGGGCGATGTCACCTACCAGCGCCTCGATGGCGGGCGCGCTCAATTCGTCGCTGGCGTCTCGATCCAATCTGGCATGGGGTTTTCGTCGCGCACCTCGTCCCAGGCGATCGATACCACATACCAGCGATCGCCGTCGGTGATCAGCGTGATGGTATTGATGCCATTCGTGAACGGCTCCTCATCGGGGGCGTTGCGCGACTCGTAGGCACTCATAGCGTTGGCGACGTTGCCGAATCTGAGGAGCTTTCGACCTGTTTCGCGCTCGTAGAACGCATTCTCCATGAAGTATTGACCGCCCAGGCGGACGTAGTCCTCATAGCTGAAAACCCTCGCCGGATGGCTCCCATCGGGCCTGGGCACCATCGCCGACAACACCGCGCCAGGTGTGAAGAGCGACCGGAACCGATCCCAATCCCGCTCTCCTGCCGGACCCGAGATCACGTCATAGAGGGCGGCGATAATGGCGTCGATCGATTCGACGTCGGCCGGAACGGCCTCCGGGTGCGCCGGGGCTTCCGTTTGCACCGTCGGTGCGGCCTCGGCGTTCGCCTGTGCGTCCTGGTCCTGTGCATACGCCGGGCTCGTGACGGCAGAGGCGCCAAGCACGATGCTCACCATCAGAAGGTACTTCGACATAGGTCGTTCCTCGTTGAGATCGGTTCCGGTTTGCGGGCTGTTAGACTCGAGCTGGTCGAAGATAGAACTCCGTCCGGTCAGACCCAAGCTTGGGGACTAAAGTGGGACCCAGTAGGTGAACTTGATGGCAAAGACGTTCTCGCCATCGGCGGTGAATGCGTCGAGCAGGTCGCCCGGCGCGACCAGCTCCCCCCGGGTGTCATCTTCAGAGCGGTTCTGCTGCCACACCAGAAACAGCGTGCTCCCAGGGCTCCACTCCCATCGCAGAACCAGGTTGCTGCGGAACGAAAGCACGTCGAAGTCGGGGTTATCGAACGAGAACGATTGGCCTCCGATGGTGACGTCGTAGTCACCGTCTTTGTCTCGCGTGATCGTCCCATCATCCTCGCCGTAGACCAACAGATCGTTGGTCCGCGGCGCAGTCAGCTCCCCGATCTCGAAGTAATGCCCGCTCGATGCAAACGGCTCGGCGTAAAGCTCGAGGTTGAGATCCGGTGTGAATGAGTAGTTGGCACGCAGCGCGGCCGCGATCTCGCTCCGGTCGATGAAGCCAAATACGTAACGGCTGCCGAACGTCGCCTCGCGACCACCGTCGAAAGAGTCGATGAACTGTCGTGAGTCGCGACGCCGTACGTAGCGTGGCTCGGCCGAGATCACCAACCTGTCCGAGGGTTGGTACCGGAACTCGGGGTCGATGCGGTACTCCCACCCCCCGATCTCGTTGCGGCTGGTGAGAAACCGAAACCCCCACCGATTGGGGCTGTTGTAGTTGCTGAACACGCTTCCCACAACCCAGAAGCTGCTCGGGTTCTCCATGAGGGGGCCGCCGCGCGTCTGAGTGTCGCTCTGGGATCGGAAGTTGCGCCCCACCTCGAAGAAACTGCGCATGAAGTTGAGCAACGTCGCTTCCGAGAAGACACCCACGTTCTGGTTTCTGTTGACGCCATCGAAGTTCCACCCCTGATTCGTAAAAACCCCCACTGTCCAGTTTCGGAAGTGGTCGCCGGGATCGGTCTCGGTGTACCGGACGTTGCCCCACGCATTGGCTTCGTCGGCGTGGCCAAGGCGGCCCACGTCGTTGATCTCGAACCCCGGGGACTCCATCCACACGCCATGGCTCCAGCGCCAGTTACCGGTCCGCTTGCCGCCCCGTAGAGAAGCCGTCCAACCGGAGAGCGATTCGCGAGTCGGGTCGATCTCGACATGATCCTGATCGGGTCGCTGATAGTAGTGAACACTGCTCTCCTGCAACTCGAGCATCGCCTCTGGCGAGCCCGTCACGTGACTGAATCCAGCGTGACCCAAGATTTCGTACCAGCCGTCGGTAAACCGCTTGTTCCAGTCGACCCCGCCGGTGGTCGCCCGGTCGGGGAGGAGCTCGGCCAGCTCGGTGCCCTCCTCTAGGCTCCGGTCCACACCAGTGACCGTAAAACCAACCGTGGACCCGTTCTCACCGACCTGCTGCTGCAAACGAAGAACCCCGTACGATGTCGTCGGCTCGACATCAACCTCCCCGATTTCGGCGACACCGGTGTCAAAGAACTGGGCCTTCTCGTCATCGGTCACCGCCGCCAGGGCCCCGATCGACAGACCCGAGTCGAGCTGACCGGTCACCTTTGCAGCGCCGATAATCGTCGTCGTGTTGGGTGTGTTGACAAAATCGTGATCCAACTCGTTGTGCGGCGGCGCTCCGATGCGGCGCGAGTAGTAGTAGTCTGGCCCGACGCCATCGAAGTTCTGCTGGCCGGCGGTGAAAAACGGCCGGCGTTCGTCGAAAAACGTCTGAAACGCCGAGAGGTTGACCTCCGCCGGATCGGCCTCAACCTGTCCAAAATCGGGGTTGATTGTGGCGTCGAGTGTGAGGTTCGGTCCCAACCCCATCCGGAAGTCGAGGCCGGCTCGAGCGTCTCCATCGGTGGTATCGCCAAACGGGTCGTCGGCATCGATCAGATCCTCGGATGTCATCGTGGTCGCCCCGGCCACGTAAGGGATCAGCTCGATGCGTCTACTTGAAGGCAAGCTGTTCAGACCGACCAGATCGCCGAACCGCGAGGCCCAACCCGTCTCGTCCCGGGGAACGACGATCCAAAACGAATCCTCGTTGATCGCCGGAACGTACCGATTGATGTTCACTCCCCACACCAGCTCCTGGCTGCGGCTGAAGC
>JBFGIA010000028.1:0-23878 GCA_041577935.1 Gemmatimonadota bacterium
ATCATAGACGTGAACGTCATTGGGCACGCCGGCTTCGCGGAGTGCCGTCACGAATTGCTCGACTTCGTCGGGCGGGATGCCACTATCCATCTCAGCAAACGTGCCGTAGATCTCGTGATCGATGCGGGCCAGCTCCACTGGGTCTGTGAGCAACTGACCGTAAAAGATCGCCGTGCCCTCGTGGTGCTCACCCCCGAGCGCGTAGCTGAGCGCGATACCCCCACCAAAACACCAACCGATCGTGGCGACACCACCGGTGACATCGGGACGCGTGCGCAAAAAACGCTGGGCACCATCGAGGTTCGCGATGACCGTCGCCATATCGCCACGGGCCTCGCGTACTAGCGCCATGTTCTCCTTACGGTTGCTGCCAGTGCGAGACCGATAGAGGTCGGCCGCCAACGCCACGTACCCTTCTTCGGCGAGCGCATCTGCGACTTGCCGCACGCGATCGTTCAAACCGTCCCACTCGTGGATGAGGATCACGGCCGGATGTGGACCGTCTCCTGTCGGCACAGCGAGATAACCGGTGGTTTGAGAATCGGGCGCAAAGTACCGCACCGGTTCTCCGGTTGGTGGGGGCGCCATTCCGAGCAAAGCCGCCGGCAACGAGTCACCCGTCGCGGCGATCTGCGCGGGTCGGGCGTCGACCGCTGGTCGGGTGTCATCCCCATCCGATTCCGATGCCGCGCTGCCGCAGGCAGCGCAAGCCATCAGAGTCACGTTTACGACTAGACGTACCCACCGATTCCGGTATGAATCTTCGCGCATCGTGCCTCCTTGTCTCAACTAGCGGAGCAACTCTCCCCGCAACACCGTTACCGCTTGCCCGCTGAGAATCACGCGATCACCGGCCAGTCGCGCGCGAACGATACCACCCCGGGTCGAAGCTTGATAGCCCACCAGATCCTCCGAACCGAGCTTCGGTGACCAGTACGGTGCTAACGCGCAATGCGCTGAGCCGGTAACCGGGTCTTCATCGATCCCGTAACGAGGAACGAAGAACCGGGATACGAAATGGTGCTCCTCGCTACTCGCCCTAGCGGTGACGATCGTTCCCCGCGCCTTGACGGTTGCCAAGCGCCGGAAATCGGGGTCGAGACCCCTGACCTGGGCCTCACTCTCAACCTCGACCAGGTAATCTTGCTGCTCGCTCTTGCCGACGAACAGGGGCTCGACACCGAGTGCAGCGAGCAGACCCGGTGGCGGCTGGGTCATCACGGCGGGAGTGGCTGGAAAGTCGAGCTCGATCCAATCGCCCGCGCGAGACGCCACCAGCTCGCCGCTCCGAGTCTGGAATCGCACCGCGACCGACCGCTCGACAACGCCGCTCTCCCAGAGAACGTGTGCGCTGGCCAGCGTCGCGTGACCGCACAGATCGACTTCCCGCAAGGGTGAGAACCAACGCAACCGATAGGTGGCGCCTTCGAGCCACAGAAACGCGGTCTCGGACAGATTCATCTCGGCCCCCACCGCCTGCATCCAGCCGGTGTCTGCCCGCTCTTTGAGCAGACACACCGCGGCCGGGTTCCCACCGTATGCGTGGCCTGAGAAGGCATCGACCTGATAGACGGGGATCGGCTCAATCATGCGTTCAATGGTAGTCGCTCCTGGTGACGCGACAACTGGGCTGGTTTGACGGTCCCGACGCCCAAAGGCCACATTGATCAGGCGATGGTCGACGACCCGATCCCTCAGATCACGCCACCAATCGAGGACTATCTCAAGGCGATCTACACCATTGGTCGCGAGCGGGGCGAGCCGCGTGCCTCGACCTCGGCGATCGCCGCCCGGATGCAAGTCTCTGCTGCCTCGGCAACAAACATGATGCAAAAGCTGGCTGAGATGCGGCTCGTGGAATACACGCCTTACAAGGGCGTCCAACTCACGGTCGCGGGCGAAAAGATCGCCCTCGAAGTCGTTCGGCATCATCGGCTGATCGAGCTCTATCTGGCGGAAGCGCTGGGATACTCGTGGGACACCGTGCACGACGAGGCCGAGCGACTGGAGCACGTCATTAGCGAGGAGTTCGAGGATCGCATCGATGCGATGCTCGGCCATCCAACCACTGACCCCCACGGCGACCCGATCCCACCCAAGGAGGGCCGGCCACCTGAAGACGTTCACCGTCCATTGAACGAGGTCGCGACCGGAGACCGTGTGATCGTGCGTCGGGTTTCCGATCGTGACGGCGAGCTGCTACGCTCACTGTCATCGCTCAATCTCGTACCAGGCGCTCGCATCACGATTGTCGAACGCGCTGGCTATGGCGGTAGCATCACGCTCGAGCGCGACGGCGAAACCGTCGCCATCGACGAACGGCTGGCCAGCAAGGTGTTCGTCGAACCGGCATGACCGTCGAGTTCCCACTCCATTTCATGGTCGAAGGCGAAAAGGGCCGCGTGGTCGGTATTCGCTGGCGCGAACAGGACGTAGCTGACCGACTGGCCGAGATGGGTTTCGAGAGGGGTGTCGCCTTCGAGGTCGTGGCCCACGATCCCGAGCGTGGTATCACCGTCCGGCTCGACGACCGTGACCTGTCGCTGGTTCCGTGGTTAGCACCGGTGATCTACGCGACCGAGGAGCCTCCCGACTGACGGGCTCGCTACCAAGTCGGCTCGACAACTCCGGCACGGTGGTTCACGTACCGGGCACACACGAACAAGTAATCGCTCAACCGATTGATGTAGGGTAGAATCGTCCCCGGTAAATCATCCGCCTGAAGTGTTACGATCGCCCGCTCCGTGCGCCGACAGACGGTACGCGCGACGTGGAGGTAGGCGGCGGGTGGACAACCACCCGGCAACACAAACGCTTCGAGCGGCGACAGTTCATCTTGCCACGCGTCGATCTGGTGCTCCAACGACTCGACCCTATCAGCGGCGAGATCGAACTTCGACCGCTTGCGACGGTCGGGGTTGGGCGTAGCCAGGATCGCCCCCACCACGAAGAGATCTTGCTGCACCCGCTCGAGGGCCGCGGACACCCCCTCGTCGATACAATGAGAGCGGGCTACGCCGAGCCATGCGTTGAGCTCGTCCACGTCGCCGTACGCCGCAACACGCAAATCGCTCTTCGCGACTCGGCCACCCCCGAACAACGCGGTACCACCGTCGTCTCCAGTTTTCGTATAGATCTTCATGCCTTGACCGTCGTCATCGGAAGATCGACGACTTCTGCCACCAACTGGCCACCGCCGAGCTGCGTGCCGGTCTCACAGTAGTCCCGGTGGACGAACGCGAGCGCAACCGAGCCCAGCTCGGGGCTGACCCCGGCGGCTGTAATCCGCGCCACGCCCGCCTTGTCGTCACCATCGAGCAGCGTGCCCGGAGGTGGGGGTCGATCGGCCTCCAGGCGTAGCCCGCGCAACTGCTTGGCCGGTCGGCCGCGAGCCCACAGTCGGGCGACAACTTCCTGGCCCGGATAACACCCCTTGTCATGACTGACGGCGTTCTCGGTTGGCGCTTCGAGCGGAATCGTCTCCTCGGTCAACTCGCGACCGAAGGCAGCGATTCCGGCTTCAATTTGGAGCACTGTCCACGCCTCATCGTCGCCCCCGATCGCCCCGGCATCGATCAGCGCGTTCTTGACTGCCTCTTCTCCGGAACTCGGCGCCCATACGCGAAAACCGACCTCTCCGGTATCCGTCCAGCGAACGACGCGTACCGCGTTCGATCCGATCACAACTTCGATGTGTGAACCGACAGGATCGGCCGGGAGGGTCGCCCCCGAACGGGTCAGGATCTCGCCGCTCAGTGGCCCCTGAAGCGATGCGATCGACCACGCATCGCCGTGATTGCAAAACTCGACATCCTGACCGAAGTAATAGCGTTGCAGTAGCGCTTCAACCGTCGAAGCGCAGCCGCCTTCGCAATCCAGCCACAGCGCGTCCTCGGTGGCTGCCACGAGAAAGTCGGCCAAGACACGACCTTTGGTCGGGTTCAGCATGAAAGCGCGCGCGGCTTCGCCCGGTGTCAACCCGGCGACGCGGTTTGTACAGAGATTTTCTAGATACTCCTCGCGTTCTGATCCGGTGACTTCGATCAGCTCGTTGTCAGGACGCGGAAACCAAGCCGCGCTCTCGCGCACAGCCCGGTACGGTGTGTGCCGCTGCGGAACGCCGCCGTCCATGGCGATCAGGGGTTGGCAGGTGCCAGGGTGAGCTCCAGCCCATCGGATCCAAGCGTGATGGGTTCGCTCGCCGCGCGCCAATCGCCCGGCCCCTCCGTCATTGCGTTGCCGTCACTGTCGAGGCGCGCAACGACTCTCACTTGGTCGGGAAACTCGACCCCGGCGATCATCGCATCTTGCCGGCCGATCGCGAACGCGAACGGGAAGCGGACGCGTTGGTGGCGTTGGACCGCCAACGGCGGTCCGCCTTCGCCTTCGGCTCGACGGATGAAGAGGAACAGCACTCCGTCGCCAGTGACGCCCGCGTCCGGTGGCAAGACGATTTTGCCTCGCAGTTCGTCGCCGGCTGCGCTCGCCGGTGGGGTCTGCGCTCCGGTTGCGCTCAGCGCGGGCGGCAATCCGCTTTCAGAAACGAGCGGCCGATCCCGAGCTTCTGTAGCGAACTCCTCCTCGGGTGTGACGCGCTGACTACAGGCGACGATCACGAGCCCGACGACCATGAATGATTTGAGCGCCAATCGCATGGCCGATAGTCTACGATTTCGCTATATAAATCGCATGCTCACCGATCGCGTGCTCGCGGGCCTCGCGGAGACGACGTCGCCGGCTCGCGTGTTGACCGCGCGCGAAGACCTCCTCACGTATGCCGCCGACGCCACCCCGCTGCACCGGTGTGTACCCGAGGCGGTCGTCATCCCCCGCGATACAGAACAGGTGTCCCGCATCGTCAAGCTCGCCAACGAAGAGGGGTTCGCGCTCATTCCGCGCGGGGCCGGAACGGGCCTGTCGGCCGGAGCCGTGCCGACCACGGATAGCGTAGTCATGCTTTTCCCATCGTGGAACCGGATCGTCGAGGTCGATTCGGTCAACCACACGGCATGGGTGGAACCCGGGGTGATTACCGCCGATCTACATGCCGCCGTCGAACCGTACGGCTTGTTCTATCCTCCCGATCCGGGCTCGATGCGGATCTGCACGCTCGGTGGCAACGTGGCCGAAAACGCCGGCGGGCTTCGCGGTCTCAAGTACGGTGTCACAAAGGATTACGTCATGGGTCTCGAAGCAGTCTTGCCGACCGGCGAGTTCCTGTCGTTGGGTGGCAAGTCCATCAAGGACGTTTCCGGATACAATCTGCTGGATCTATTGGTCGGCAGTGAGGGCACGCTGGCGATCTTCACCAAGATCCTCGTGCGGCTGGTGCCCAAGCCCCAGTCGACGCGCACGATCCTCGCTTCATTCGACTCAGTCGGCGCAGCGGGTCAAACGGTCACCGCGATTCTCGCAACCGGGATCGTGCCCGCGACGCTCGAGTTTCTCGACCAAGTCACGATCCGGGCCGTGGAGTCATTCGCCGGGCTCGGACTGCCTGCCGACTTGGCGGCGCTACTGTTGATTGAGGTCGACGGACGAGCCCACGCTGTTGCCGAAGACGCCGACTTGGTAGACCGAATCTGCCGGCAACAGGGTGCACGGGAGGTGCGCACCGCTTCCAATGCTGACGAAGCAGAAGATTTGCGGGCTGCGCGACGAGCATCGTTTACCGCCCTGGCACGAATCGGCCCGACCACGATTCTCGAGGACGTCGCCGTACCGCGTAGCGCAGTGGCATCGATGCTCGTTCGCATCGAGGACATCGCCGCTCAGCATCAGCTTCAGATCGGCGTGTTCGGGCACGCCGGCGACGGCAACTTGCACCCCACCTGCATCACTGATGCCCGCGATGCCGAAGCGATCGTCCGCGCCGAGGCCGCACTGGAAGAGATCTTCGACGCCGCGGTGACATTAGGCGGAACGATTACCGGCGAGCACGGAGTTGGGCTTGCAAAACGGAAGTTCTTGGAGCGCCACACAGCGTACCCAGCGCTCCGTTTCATGCGTCAGATCAAAGCCATACTCGACCCCAATCAGGTGTTGAATCCGGGCAAAGTGTTGGCTCAATCCGCACGTTGTGAACATCCGCCGCTCGGGCATCCAGCCTACGAGGAGGCGCTCGCCTGAAGGCCAACCACGCGCAGTTGGAACACGCCTTTCATCCGGATAGCGATCTGCTGGCGGCTTGCATTCAGTGCGGGTTCTGCTTGCCCTCTTGTCCGACTTTTGCGATGACGCCACGCGAGCGGGCCGGTCCGCGTGGCCGAATCACGCTCATGCGCGCCGCCGCGAGCGGTGAGATCGAGGTCGGCAGTCCCCCGTTCGCCGAGGCGATGTACTACTGCCTTGGATGCCGAGCCTGCGAAACCGCATGCCCAGCTGGGGTCGAGTTCGGGCGGTTACTCGAGGCGGCTCGGGCAGCGATCGACAACAGCAACGGGCGCGAACCGTGGCAACCAGAGCCGGCCCAGAGATGGCTTCTAGACCGCATCGTCGGCTACCCAACCCGACTGCGGTGGACCGCACGATCGGTGCGGTTCCATCAGCGCATGCTATCAAAGCGCGGTTGGTGGCGACGGTGGGTTACAAACCGATTTCCAGACCTCCACCCACTCGAGTCGCTGACACCCGAGGTTCCGCGTCAAGGCCGCCGCTGGCGAATGCCAACCATGCTCGGGCCTTCTGATGTCGTAACAAACGGTGATGCTCCGTCGGTGCGTGGGACAGTGGCGCTTCACCCCGGCTGTGTGCAGTCGGTGTTTTTGCCTGACATCAACGCCGACACCGCTCAAGTCTTGGCTTACAACGCGTGGCAGGTCGTGGTGCCCACAGGGTTTCGGTGCTGCGGCGCACTGCACGCTCACTATGGCCAGCCGCACGTGGCTCGCTCGCTGGCGCGCAACAACATCCTGGCGTTCGAAGCGTCAAATGCCCCCCGTTTGATCTCCAACGCCGCCGGGTGCGGCGCCCACATGAAGGCGTACGGACAGCTTTTGGCTGCGGATCAGGGCTGGGCAAGACGCGCCGAGAGGCTCGCCGCCGCAGTGGTAGATGTCACCGAGTACTTGGTCGATCGCGGGGTGCGCCGACCGCGTCGCCCGCTCGGCCTGAAGGCGACGTATCACGACGCGTGCCATTTGATCCATGGCCAACGAGTAGTCGAGGCACCGCGGCTCCTTCTGCGCTCGATCCCCGGAATCGATCTGGCACCGCTCCCCGAATCGACGTGGTGCTGCGGGTCAGCCGGTTTGTACAACGTGACGCACCCCGAAGCAGCAGCCAAGCTCCAGCAGAGGAAGGTCGGCCATATTCTGACCACCGGTGCCGAGCTGGTCGTGACAGGCAATCCAGGCTGCACGTTTCAGATCGCGGCTGGACTGCGCGCGGCCGGCTCACCGGTGCGGGTGGTCCACCCCGCGACCGTGCTGCGCATCGCCTACGAGCTACCGCCGCTGTTGCCGAGACGGCGTTGGCGCTCTACTCCATCCCCTCGGCCGACGTAACTCTCCGCCCCGTCAGTTCCATCACCTGATACTCGGTACCGTCCTCGGTCACCGTGTACATCTCGAAAACGAACGTGTCGGGGTCCGTCCAATGCGTCACCGACCGCACCGGGACGTCGTCCCGGCTGGTCATGAAGTCGTCGGCGGTGCCCGTCAGCGTCACCGCGTTGGTCACCGGGTCGTGGGGTCCGCGTAACACCATCGGTGCCGTCGACATGTTGTCCATCCAGATCGAGACGTACTCTTCTCGATAGTTGTCGTACCCGTCGAGTCCGATGCCGTGAAATGGCCGGCCCATCATCGAGCCCCGGTGCTCGGATCGCACCCAACGACCATCCAAGATCCACTCGGCGGTCATCGAAGCCTCCATCGTGACCGGCGGCGCTTCGGGCGCGAACCACATCACGATCGTCTCCTCCCACTCGCCGATTATCGGCTCCATCAGCTTGTGGCTCTCTCCCGGCATCGCGTACTTGTCAAACATCGCGATCTCTTCCGCGCTCATCTCCTGGGCAGCTGCGGTGCCGGAGACGATCAAAGTCACCAGCAATCCAGCGAACCCAAGCCGTATCTTGCGTTTCAACGTGGTCTCCTTTCTACTCGTTGTTGACCGCTGTTATCGCTCTCCCACGTCGTACTCAACCGCATCGCTCAGTCGGAACACGTGGTTCAGCGTACGAACTGTTTCATCCCCTCCCGGCGCCGACCCGCTCATGATGTACACCTTCTCCGAGTCTGGGTACTCGGCGACATCGGGCTCTTCCATCGTCGAGAGCGTGAAGACCTCGAGCGGCGCGTCACCGGTATTCTTTATGGCGTGCGCCCCTTCGCGCCCGGTCGGACACACGATCATATCCCCGGGCTGGATATCCCGCGCGCCGCTCATGGTACGCAGCTCGCCATAACCCGATCGAATCCAGAACAACTCCTCGTTTACGTGGTGAAAGTGAAACGGCCACATCCGGTCACCGGCAGCCAAGCGGTACAGACTGTAACCCAGCGATACGGCGCCGACGGCTCGGCCGAGACGCTTTCGGTCGCCGCGAAACGGCCCCTCCTCGTACGACTCCCACGACATCGCGTCGATCGACACGATGCTCGGGTGCGGCGTCTGCGCAGTCACCGCGTCCGGGAGCGGCTCGTCGACTGGCTCGCCCTCGAAGTACTCCTCAACGACCCGACCGTCGCGAACCAAGAGCTTGGTCTTCGACGGCTCGGCGGCCAAATCGTCGACCCAGTACATACTTTTCTCCGAGTCAGGGTAGACGACCATGTCTCGGCTCGACATCGTCGAGGCCAGCAAGAGATTGGCGGGCCGATCGGTGCGGTTGAGAAGCTGATGCGCGCTATCGCTGCCGGGTGGCAACGCGACTGCGTCGCCCGCGCTCAGCTGATACTCCTGATCGTTGAGACGGATCGAAGGTCCACCTCCCAACACGACGACCACCTCCTCGAGGACCAGGTGGTAGTGGTACGGCACGTTCGCCTTGCCCGGCGGTAAAACCCACATTCCACAACCGAGCTTCTTCCCGCCAAGCGGTCGCGACACGTCTCCCCACTCGGCCCCGAACCGGACACCGGCTCCAAATTCTCGGAGCGATAGCTCCGCCAGGTTGGCTACCGCTACAGCCATCGGATACCTTGCTCCACATGCCCGACCAAATCGAGATCGAACGCGCGATCGATGCTGTCTTCGCGGCCGACGATTTGCAAGAGGCCGGCTTGCGTCAGCGCCGTGCGCTCAAGCTGCTCGACCAGGGTGTTTGGGAAGGCATCGTGACGCCATTCTACCAAGCGCGCGCAGAGCAGCGAATCAACAGTCACATTCGGGCCCTCTGGGACACTGTGACATTGGAGCGCTTGACTAACCCCAAGCGGTAGTCACTCGCCCCCGCCCGACGGTACTTCGTACACGACTTCACCACCAATCACCGTACGCAACACCTCCACACGCCACAATCTCATCAGCGCTCGACGTCCCCCGCAGATCCAACACCCGCAGCGCAAACCCCAACCCGATCACGTGAGCGTGCGCGTCGATGAGTCCTGGGATGATCACACCACCACCGAGATCCTCGACTTTCGTTTCCGAGCCTCGAAAAATTCCGATCTCGTCGGCTGTCCCAACCGCTACGATCCGGCCGCTGGAGATCGCCATCGCTTCGGCCCGTGGGACCTCCGGGTCCATGGTGTAGATCAAACCGTTGGTCACGATCTGATCCGCTGGCTCTTGGGCCTTCGCAGTCGTCACGGCCATCATCACGACGCAGATCGTCAAGGCCCAAGCGAGCGACCAAATTTGATCCACGCTTCGGGATGGAACGTGCATGTGAGCTCCGGGGTCTTCGAGAATCGACTCGCCCAACGCAGAGTACCATGCACCGGGCACGATGAATACCTTGGCGCCGCGACCGATCACACCACCGAGCCAGTGCCGAACTTATGAGGGGCCATGCAGGAACGCATTCTAGAGCTCGTCGTCCCGTTTCTTGACCAATACGGATACCTGACGCTGTTTCTCGTGACGTTTCTCGAGACGAGCGCCTTTCTCGGACTGATCGCCCCGGGCGAGACGGTGATCGTGCTGTCCGGCTTCTATGCGTTTCGCGGCGTGCTCGATCCGTGGGCGGTTGGGTTGATCGCTATTGTCGGCGCGTTTACTGGTGACCAGGTCGGTTACTTGCTCGGTCGCACTTATGGTCACCAGGTGATCATCCGATTTGGCAGGTACTTCTTCTTCGACGCGAAGCGCTTACGCGCCACCGAGCACTTTTACAATCATCACGGTGGCAAGACGGTTTTCATCGGGCGCTTCATGTCGATCCTCCGATCGTTTGGACCGGTGGTCGCTGGAATCAGCCACATGTCGTACTGGAAGTTCCTGCCGTGGAGCGCGCTGTCGTGTATCGTTTGGGGAACGACGTTTACGTTGGCTGGCTACTTCTTTGGCGCGTCGTGGGACATCATCGAGCGCTATCTCGGTTGGGGGGGCACAGTCGCGTTCGTGTTCGGCATTGGACTGGTGATCTGGCTCCTCCACCGCAAGCGCGAGCACGAACTGGAAGAGGAGTATGGGCAAGACGAGTAACATCGCGCTCGCGATGAGCAGTTTAATCATGGCTGCCTGTGGCGCCGGCGGGCCACAATCCAGCGTCGTCGACCGCAACGTGCTGCGGCTTTACCTCGAATCCGATCCGGCGAGCCTGGATCCGATTCAGGCGGTCGACGTCTACCGTGGCCGGATGGTCGTCTACCTGTACGACGGCTTGGTGCAATACGCCAACGACGAGATTCAACCCAACCTAGCGTCGGAGTGGGAAGTCTCGGACGACGGGACCCGCTACCGGTTCACGCTCCGCGATGACGTCGTCTTTCACAACGGCCGTCGGCTCACCGCTGCGGATGTCAAGTACTCGTTTGAGCGCGCGCTGAGACCCGAAAACACAAGCCCGTTGACCTGGGTGTTCGAGTTCATCGTCGGCGCCAAGGAGATGCTCAGCGGCGAAGCCACGACGCTGACCGGTGTACGCGCGATCGGAAGCGACCGGGTCGAGATTCGGCTGACGCAGCCATTCGCGCCGTTTCTCTCGCTGCTCGCGATGCCGGCGGCTCACGTCGTGCCCCGCGAAGAGGTCGAAAGCAAGAGTGATGGCTTCTCGGAAGCCCCGGTCGGAACTGGGCCTTGGGTGTTCGAGTCGTGGGCCCACGACGACGTCATTCGATTGACCGCGAACACGCGCTACCACGGCGGCCGGCCGAAAGCTGACGGGATGGAAATCCGAATCATCCCCGAGACGACCACCATCATCGCTGAGTTTGAACGCGGCAATCTCGACTGGGCCGATCTGAACGAGTTCCCCAAGCCCGAGTACGACCGGTTTGCCACCAACCCGGGCTGGGAAGCATACATCCACACGCGACCCGCGTTGATCACGTATTACCTGGCGCTGAACAACGACAAGGAGAAGTTCAGCGACCCTCGAGTTCGGCGAGCCCTCAACCACGCCATCGACGTTACCGGGATCGCCGAAGCGATCTACCCGTCGGAGATGGTACGATCGCACGGCCCGATCCCACCTGGCCTGCCAGGTTTCCGGGAGAACGGGCAGCCGTACCGCTACGACCCCGACCAGGCCAGGAAGATGCTGGCCGAGGCCGGCGCGACCGATCTCTCCTTTGATGTCTTCTTTCGAACGCTCGCTCTGAACCAGCGATTTCTCGAGGCGGTGCAGGCCAACCTGACTGAGGTCGGAGTCTCGATGAACCTTCGTCAGCGCGATTGGACCGCCGTCCGTCAAGCGATGGAGCAGGGCGAGCTCGACGCCTACCTCGCCAACTGGTATGCCGACTACCCTGACGCCGAGAATTTCCTCTACCCGCTCTTTTACAGCCAGATGGCCGGCGCCGGGGGAAACGCGGCATTCTTCTCGAACACCACCGTCGATTCGCTGATTCTGACCGCTCGAGCCACCCTAGACGAAACCCAGAGACTGTCGATGTACGCCCAGGCCGATTCGGTGATCCAGGCCGAAGCGCCGTGGATCTTCACCGTGCATCCGGTGGACGCCGACATCGTGCAGCCATGGGTCGACGGGTACCGGATTCCGCAAGTATTCTACGGTATCAAATGGATCAACGTAGGCTTGAGAAGCGAATGACATGAGCCGCCCATGCCCAGCCCGGTTTTGGTGGGTCCTCGACAACCCCTTGCGGCGCATCGTCGAGGATCCGGCCAAGATGGTAGGGTTGCTGGGCCTATCGCCCGATTCGCGTGTGCTGGAGGTGGGTCCGGGGCCAGGGTTCTTCAGCGCTGAGATCGCCAAGCGGACCGGGAACAACCGGCTTCAAGCGGTCGACATCCAACGCCGGATGTTGGTCAGGGCCCGCCATAAGCTGCGCACCCAGTTTCTCTGGAACGTCGACTACGTACAGGCGAACGCGATGGCGCTCCCGTACGCCGATCGATCGTTTGACGGCGCCTTGCTCGTGACGGTACTGGGTGAAGTCCCGAACCGAGCGTTTTGTCTACGCGAGATCTGGCGCGTTCTGAAGCCTGGCGGTTTGCTGGTTGTCGGCGAGATGCGCATCGATCCCGACTTTGTCACGCAGCCCGTGCTTCACGAGCTAACTCGTCGCGAGCGGTTCGACTTTGACTACGGCGCTCGTAGCCTCTGGGGGTACACCGATCGATTCCGGAAGCCCGAGGTCACCGACCTGGCGTAGGTACGATCTCCCGTCCTTGCTTGCCGAGCCGCCGCTGTCTGATGGCGACGACGGCACAACTCATCGCACCGCCGAGCAGAAACCAGCTACCCGTCAGCAAGAACCAGATAAGAAAAAACGCCGCAGCCATCCACATCCCGGCGGCCGAGATCTCGAGGCTCAGCCAGCGGTCGAACCTGACGTTGCCCGTTATGCCTCGGCCGCCGATCGCGTGGCGGAATAGCACCAGGTTTTGAGTGTGCCGAACGTGGATAGGGCCCTGTAGGCACACGAAAGCCCCAAGCGCGAAGAAGTAGGCTTCGACCGGGAACGGCGACTCCCAGCTCACGCTCAGAATCCAGACCCCGACGAGCAACGCAGTCGTCAGAACCATCGTCAAAAAGAGTCTCGGACTCAGCAACCGCAGAGAGTCGACATCCGCCTCGTAGGTCGGATTGAGCTCATAGCTACCCTCAACCTCCATGTGGTCCTTGCCACCGGCGTGGTACAGACGCGCCGAACGGATGGTGAGGTAATAGTCCGAGACAAATACGACTACCGTCGCCAAAGGTCCGAGCCACCAGTGCTCGATCAACGTCAATTCCAGAGTCGTCACGGGTCAGCGCGCCGGCGCACGTCGAACGCGCTGCCACCGGAATCTCGCGTGACCAACACGACCTCACGCGTCGCCAACTCGATCTCCTGGTTGAGTCGCAGTGGCTGTTGGTCGCTGCCCACAGCGCCGAACTCCACGAACAGTGCGTGTCTGCCTGGCCGCACGCTCACCTCGCGATAGACGTAAAGCGGTCGGTCGCCTCGCGCTCCAGCTCCCGACAGCGTGTCGTGAACGACAACCTGCCCATCAAGCTGCACGCGCAGCGCAAACGGGCTCACGCGTCGCTCACAAGTTTCGGTCTGCCGCATGTGAGCGGGTATCCCGGCCTGTTCCTCGTCGGTCAGCGGACGACACTCCTCAACCCGTTCGGCCGCCCGCCACGAGAAACGAATAATCGCGTCGTCACCGGGCTCGATCTCGTACGGTGCGCGCGACAAGGCGGCCAGTACGACACCGGCAAACAGTGTGAACCCGACCGCCGATGCGACCCGTGCGAACTTCATGGCACCGTCTCCTCTTCGACTTCGCATTCCCGTATAAGATCGTCATTCCCAGATTCGATCCCTACAGTCAGATTGGCGATGGCGTCGCGAACGAGCGCTACCTCTTCCACAACGCGATGAGACTCCCCGGCCGCGACGTACGCCAGCCGAACGCGACGCCGATCGACACGCGGCTGCAGCTCGGCTTCGCGATCTCGGAACATCCGCTCCTCGAGCCAAATTGGACCTTCTCGGTTCCAACAATCGCGTGGCGGGCATGCCAAGACGACCACTGCGTTCGCGCCTGCACGGAGGAAGAACTCGACGACCGAAGTATGCATGTTGCCCGCGCACGAGACACGATGAATCGTCGTTCCGTCCAACCGCTCTAGACCCCGAATCCTGCCCGCCCCGCGATCACAGGCGACCAACACGACATCTGCCGTGCCCAGCGACACCTCGGTTATCGAGTCTCGCAACCGCGCGAGTTGATCCCGTCCCGTTCGACCCGGCGGTCCGACGCCCATCGGCGCGCATGAGCCCGCGCAGATGCCGCAAGACACGCACAGTGCGGGATCGACACGTGCGAACAGCTCCGAGCGGTTGTCCTCTCGCTGGAGCATCGCGATCGCTTCGTACGGGCAATCGAGCGAGCATTGCTCACAACCGGTGCAGTACTGCTCCTCGACGACCGACGGCGCGGGTCGTCTCGTTACCGGCGGCTTTGTCCATAGCGGTACGAACACCACCGGGATCGCGATCGCCACCAGCGCGACCAGCGCGACCGCCGGGGGCAAGCCACGGGTCAGCGGAAACCAGAACACGTAGAACCAGTCGACTGGAACTCGACCCGGAAGCTCGAGCAGCTCGGCGCGCGGGCCGGATGCGACCGGCCATACCACCGCGAGCGCGAACAGCAGTGCGGTCACTCCGTACGTCAGCTTGCGGGGCGGAATGAGCGTCGGCCGAGCGAGCCTCGACACATGCAGCCACAGCGCCGCACCGATCCCCACGGGTAGCACGATGTGAAGAAAGAGATTGAGAAAGAAGAACGCGCTCGGCACCGGCGCCTCGCCCACAAAAGTGCGTGAGATCGGCTCGGCGAAGATCGGCAGCGCGTCGAGCAGCCGTGCACCTTCAACCGCCAACGCCTGCCCCTGCTGATCCCAGACCATGACGTAGCCGGTCCAGCCGCAGATGAAGAGGAGTCCGAGCAGCGTGACTCCGGAGACCCAGGCCAAGGTGCGTGGACCCCAACTTCTGCCCTGAGCGAACATGCGGAGCGCATGCACGACGACCGCCACAATGGCGCCATCCGATGCGTATCGGTGGAGCCCGCGAATCCAGCGCCCCACCCAAACCTGAGACGTGATCCTCTCGACCGACTCGAAAGGCGTCCCGATCCGATAAAAGATGACCAGATAGAGTCCGGTAACGGTTATGACCGCGAGCAGGACGACGGCGATCGCGCCGCTTTGGTAGAGCGGGTTGTAGCGCCAGCCATAGAGGCGATTCATGGCGGCGTCGAGGCGTGAGAGCACCCCGAGGATGAACCGCTCGAGTCGACGTGCGAGGGGTTGCATCGGCGCGAAGATATACGATATAATCATGGTTAAATCAAGAATATGATCTCCCGAACGAGCGAATACGGCTTGCGAGCGACTCTCTATCTGGCGCGGCAACCCGACGACCGGCTGGCTTCGGCGGCAGAGATCGCCAAAGCTCTCTCGGTCCCATCCAACTACCTCTCCAAGCTCCTCCACACACTGAGCAAGAACGGCATCCTCGAGGCCGAGCGCGGGCCCCGCGGCGGTTATCGCCTCGCCGTCCCGGCGACCGAGCTGCCATTGGCCAGCGTGGTCGAGCCATTTCAGGACCTGCGCCCCGAACGCGCGTGCCTGCTCGGTCGAACAAAGTGTCTAGACCAGAACCCATGTGCAGCGCACGAACGGTGGAAGAGCGTCTTCGAAGTAGTGAGCTCGTTCTTTGACGAAACGATGATCGCGGATCTGCTGGAGTCCCCGACTCCAGCGCGCACTGAGTAACCTGCGAGGGAGGCGCACAGATGGAAGAGCATCCGGACCGGATCCCATTGGGACAGCGCATCTTCGACAACCCGTTCTTGCTGCTGATCCTGGGTCTCCTCACGACGGTCGTTTTCTACACCGCGTGGGGGCTACTCGAGATGATGACGATGACCGAAGCCCCGCTTCCCTGAAAGACAAGGAGGGCCGCTGAATGCACAACGCGCTTGAGCCACCGAAAGGCGTGTGGTGGAAGCCCGCCGGACGGTCCGAAAAGCTGTGGGTCACGATCTCTTTCGTTTGGTGTCTCGTGCTGTTTGCCATGATGCCGCTCTGGCACATCAAGGGCGGTCAGAACGTGGCCGGCCAACGGTATCACGTCGACCCAGACGCTTTCGAGCAGCGAACAGTGGAGTTCGTGGAGGAGTACACCGTCGGCGAGGACCGCGGGGTCCCAATCGTCGAGCCACCGGCAGGGAGCGACATCTACCTGCTCGCCAGAATGTGGAGCTGGTGGCCGATCCTCAAGTTACAGAAGGACACCGAGTACACGCTGCACCTCTCATCGCTCGACCTCAACCACGGCTTCAACCTTTACCCACTGAACATCAATCTGCAGGTCGTTCCCGACTACGACTACGCGTTGCGGATAACACCAAACGCAGCGGGTGAATTGCGAATCGTCTGCAATGAGTTCTGCGGCATCGGTCATCACGCGATGATCGGCCGGATGATCGTTGTCGACGAGACACAGGAAACCGTGACTTACGCCGGGAGCGAACGATGACTGACGAATTTCGCACCTGCCCCGTCACCAAGCTGCGTGTTCACCATCACGCAGACGGACTCATCAAGGCCAACGCTATCGCCGCGACGATCGCCTTGGTCGTGGGCGGCATCGCTGCCCTGCTGATCTTGCTGACACGCTGGCAAGTAGTCCACCTACTGGGTCCGGTGTCGTTTTACCGCATGCTCACCATTCACGGTATGAGCATGTTGATCTTCTTCATCATTTTCTTCGAAATGGCGGTGCTCTATTTCGCCGGCCCGGTGGTTCTGAACAGCCGGGTGCCGGCTCCCCGAATCGGGTGGGGTTCTTTTTGGCTTATGGTCGTCGGGGCGCTGATGGTTCAGTGGGCGATGTGGAGTGGGCGCGCCGATGTCATGTTCACCTCTTACGTGCCACTCAAGGCACACTGGTCGTACTACCTCGGAATCATCTTCTTCGCTGTCGGGGCGTTAGTGGTCGTCGGCCTCTTCTTCGCCGCGCTCGTGGTCGCCAAACGAGAGCGAACGTATGAAGGCTCGATCCCATTGGTCACGTTCGGTGGATTGACCGCGGCGATCATCGCCGTCGTCACGCTCGGTCACGGCGCCGCGATCTTCGTCCCCACTTTCCTGTGGTCGCTCGGGTTGATGGATGTCGATCCAGGTGTTTACCGGCTCGTGTTCTGGGGTCTCGGCCACCCGGCGCAACAGATCAACCTCGCGGCGATGGTGGCGATCTGGTACCTGCTGGCCGGATTGACGGTCGGCGGAGTCGTGCTCAACGAAAAGATCAGCCGCGGAGCATTCGTGCTCTACATCTTGTTCATCAACCTGGCGTCGGCTCACCACCTGTTGGTCGATCCGATCGCCGGTTCGGCTTGGAAGATGTGGAACACTAGCTACGCCATGTATCTGGCCGTTTTGGCGAGCATGATCCACGGCTTCACGATTCCCGCCGGAATCGAAGTCGGTCAACGGCTGCGAGGGGTCACGCAAGGCGTGTTCGGTTGGCTGCGAAGGGCCCCCTGGGGGGATCCCGGGTTCAGCTCGCTCGCGTTGTCGATCGTGGTGTTCGGTTTTGTAGGCGGTATTACCGGCGTCACGTTCGGGACCGCGCAGATCAACCTGATCGCGCACAACACACTGCGGATCCCCGGTCACTTTCACGCCACGGTCGTCGGTGGCACCGCGCTCGCATTCATGGGCGCCACCTACTACCTGCTGCCATTGATCTTCCGAAAGCAAGTCGCGTTCTGGCCGTTGGCTAGAATCCAACCCTACATCTTCGCGATCGGGATGCTCGTCTTCACGATGACGATGACATTCGCCGGGACCTTCGGTGTTCCGCGTCGCCACTGGGACATCTCGTTCTCGAGCACCGTCTACGATCTGCAGTACTCACCGGCGGTCGATCTCATTATGGGGATCATGGCGGTCGGCGGCTTGATCGCTGCTCTCGGCGGACTCATCTACGTCGTGATCACGGTATGGTCGGTCTTCCTTGGAAGGCCGTTCGAGATGGAATCACCGCTCACAACCCGAGGGGGTGTCTGATGTCGTTCTACGGAGTTCCACCGGGCATCACGAATCCGCCTACGCCGCTACCCGAAGGAGAGGAACATCACGAGCGGACCACCGGAACACTGGTTCTGGTATTCGTTTTCCTCGCGGCGTTCGCGATTTACTACTTCGTGAACTGGAACCTGCTCTCAGCCCTCTGGCAGATCGGGTGAGTCGACGCGGGCCGATTGGTGATAGAGCGCCGCTGATCGCCCTAGCGGCTGTTCTGGCGGTGACCGGTTTGTGGTGGACGCTCGCCTTGTGGCCGCTCTCCGATGCAGCACCGTCGTGGGTCGAACGGGCGCGCGCCGTCTGTTTTGGAACCACCGAGTCCGGGCTGCCCGATGCGGCGGGTTGGATCGCGCTCATCGTCCAACCCGGCGTTATGCTAGGAATTGTGTTCTCGATCTGGGGGCGAAGCGTCACTACCGAACTGCGCCAACTGGCTCACTCACCGCTCGGCCGCGTCGCGCTCGGAAGCCTGTCGATCGCACTCCTCGGATCGATCGTCTTCGCGGGTTACCGCATCCAGACCGCCGATGCTGAGGCAATCGAGTGGACCACGGCCGGTCCGATCGATCACGACCTCCTTGGACAGCGCTCGCCAACGCTGCGACTGGTGAGCCAGCACGGTGAGGTGCTCGACCTGTCCGCTCTTCGTGGCAGCCCGGTTCTCGTCACGTTCGCCTTCGGTCACTGCCAAACCGTCTGTCCGCTGGTCGTGCACGAGGCCTTGGCGGCCCAGCGTGCGCTCGCGGATCTCGACACCGCATTGGTCGTCGTGACCCTCGATCCGTGGCGTGACACTCCGGCGCGCCTGCGACACATCGCGGCCGCGTGGGATCTCGGGACCAACAGCTACATCCTGAGCGGAAGCGTGACCGAGGTGAACCGGACACTTGACGCGTGGCGCGTGCCTCGATCGCGTGACCTACGCACCGGCGACATCATCCACCCTCCATTGGTGCTGCTAGTCGATCGCGCAGGCACGATCGCCCGCGCAACCCGCGGTGACGCCCGCACGATGGAACAGCTCACCCGCCGACGCGCACAAGCTGGCCGGTGACGCCCTGGTGGTCGAAGCGCGTAGTGTCGTCGCCGATCTCTACGCCGAGGGGTTGGTCGACAGCAGGCCCCTATTACAACGTTACCACGATCGAGCGCGAGTACTTCGACATGTTCTTCTTCTCGAACCTGAAGTCGTACAAGGGCGCGTTCCACATGAGCCCGGACTACGCCTGGTGGTACGGCTACGCCGATGTTTTGGGCCACCTCGCCAGGATCCGTGACGAAGCGGACTCGATCAGGGAAGCCGAGGCGACCAGCAAGCGGACCCTGTTCATGCTGCTCACCGGGCCACTCATGGTGCTGGCCGTGTTGGCGATAGCGTACCTGGTCTGGCGGGCACGGCGACGGGGTGGGGCTGAAGCCTCCTAGGCCCTAGCGCTCCCACGTGTTGTTCTGTGGGTTGATGTCGCCCCAGTCGGGACCGCCATTGACCGTGATTCGTTCGGCGCGAGCGGGAAGGGTGAGCGTAGCCGCCGCACGATCGGTTCCGTAAAACGCGTCGACGGGGATGGTGACGGTGTCACTCGCCCCGTCCGCTGTGGTCGCTACGACCACCGCCGGCATCAAGAGATCACCGCGCTGGTCGACCGACACAACCACCGTCCACATCTGGCTGTTGCGGTTCTGGTCGACGCCTAGTATCGCCAGGTCACTGGTGCTGGTCGTGTAGATCCAGTTGTACCAGAACCAACCCAGCTCCATCCCGACTTCATCCTCGATCAAGCGGAAGAAGTCCGCCGGTTGTGGGTGCTTGTACGACCACACCTCGAAGTAACGCTTCAACGCCGCGTCGAACGGATCGGCGCCAACCAAACCCCGCAGTGCATTCAACATGACCGCCGGTTTGATGTAGGCGGCGATCCCGAGGGCCGGTGTTCGCGGATCGTAGTTGTCGGGCGCGATCCCCATCGGCTGCTCCTCGTAGTTCCGGATCGCGGTCGCGTACTGCGCGACGTTCAGGAGTTCGGGCTCGCTCTCTGGGAAATACTCCCGCTTGCTCAACTGGTTCATAAACGTATCGAACCCCTCGTCCATCCACGCATACCGTCGCTCGTCAGTGCCGACAATCATCGGAAACCACATGTGGCCCCACTCGTGATCGATGATGTCGAAAAGCGTTTCGCGGTCGGACTCGGGCGCCACGAATATGACCATCGGGTACTCCATGCCGAACACCGGTCCCTCGATCGCCGTCGCCGTCGGGTAGGGGTACTCGCCCAGGTACTCGGAGTAGAAAGCGATCGAGTGTCGACTCATGTCGGCAACCTCGCGCCATGCCCGGGCGCTGGGCCGATAGAGGGAGTGGATCAACGTGTTGCCGTGGCTGGTGGCGTCCCAAACGAACCGCGGACTCGCTCCCCAGGCAAAATCGCGCACGTTCTGGGCCCGAAAGCGCCACGTCAATGAACCGTCGGTGCGCGGCCGGATCGCGGCCACATCGGTAAACTCGGACTCGGCTACGACGTTAACGACCTCTCCACCTTCACGGGCCAGCGCCAACCGCTCGCGCTGGGTCGCGGTTAACACTTCTTCGGGGTTCAAAAGCGATCCTGTGGCGCCGACGAAGTACGTCGCCGGAACCGTCAACTCGACATCAAAGTCGCCGTACTCGAGATAGAACTCGCCTTGCCCCAGGTAGGGCATGGTGTTCCACCCATTCACATCGTCGTACACTGCCAGCCGTGGATACCACTGTGCCAGCAGGTACAGGTTGCCGTCGCGTCCCATCCGATCGGCGCCGCTCTCGGGAACCTCAAAGCTCCAGTCGATGGACAGCGTCGTCGTGCCACCCGGTGGAATCGGGCTCGCCAAGTCGACCCGCATGAGCGTGTCGTCGATCCGGTGGTCTAGCGCACCGCCTTCGGATGTCACCGTTGAGATCGTATAACCACCCCCTGGACCTCCCCCACCGAACCGTCCTTCCTGCGGAAACGCCTGTGCGCCGCGGCTCCCGAGCGCGAACAAGTTCTGATCGAGCTGTACCCAGAGGTACGCCAGCGAGTCGGGTGAGTTGTTGGTGTACGTGATCGTCTCCGACCCTGACACCCGCGAAGCGGCCGGGTCGAGCGTGGCGCGGATCAGATAATCGACACGCTGCTGCCAGTAGTCGGCTCCCGGTAGACCCGCCCCCGTCCGGTAGCTGTTCGGCGTCGGAAGTGGCGGCGCCTGAAACCGCTGATCGTCGCCGTTCTGTGGGAACCCCTGCGACGTGAGCGTGACGGTGAGGACCAGCACGCCGAGAGTCGTTCTTGGTATCACATTTCCTCCTTAACGTTCAAAGCGAGATATACAATCTCATATCTGGAGCGATCGACGGCACGGACGAATTGCTCCGGCCGGGGCACCATCCCTACGTTTGACGTCCACGATGCTTCAATACACCCTCCGCCGCGTCGTTCACACGATCCCAGTTCTGCTCGGGGTTCTCATCGTCACCTTCATACTCCTGTACATCGCGCCCGGAGATCCCGTGCTGGCGATGGTCGGCGAGCGGTTCGATCAGGCGACGATCGATCGACTCCGGGCCGAGCTCCATCTCGACGAACCTGTCTGGAGTCAGTTCTACCATTATGTCGCCGGTCTGATCCAAGGCGATTGGGGCACATCGTACATCACCGGGCAACCGGTGCTCGACGGGATTATGGATCACTTCCCAAAGACGCTCTACCTGGCATCGGTGGCGATGGCCTTCGCCATCCTGACCGGAGTGCTGATCGGCGTCGTGTCGGCGGTCAAACAGTCGACATGGCTCGACGGTTTGGGGATGACCGTCGCGCTGGTCGGGATTTCGTTCCCGGTCTACTGGGTGGGCCTGATTCTCATCTTGGTGGTCAGCGTCTCGTGGCGCTTGTTGCCGCCGTCCGGTTTTGGCGGCGGCGCGCTGCCCTACCTCATTCTCCCGGCACTCACGCTGGGGATGCGATCGACCGCCTATATCGCCCGGTTGACGCGCTCGTCGATGCTCGAGGTGATCCGTCTCGACTACATACGCACCGCTCGCGCCAAGGGTCTCGGCGAGACTCGGGTGATCGGGAAACACGCGCTCAAGGCGGCTTTGATCCCCGTCGTGACGGCGATCGGACTCGATTTTGGCGCTTACTTGTCGGGTTCGGTGCTCACCGAATCGATCTTCGCTTGGCCCGGAATCGGCCGCTTCGCGCTTAACGCGATCCTCAAGCGCGACCTGCCGGTGATCCAGGGCACCGTGCTCTTCCTAGCGATCGTATTCGTGCTCGTCAATCTCGCCGTCGACCTGTTGTATGGATACCTGGACCCGAGAGTGCGGTATGGGCGTGGCGCGAGATAGCCGACTGACCAACGCGCTGAGCCAGAATCGACTGGCGATGGCCGGCGCGTCGATCATGCTGATGTTGGTCGTGGTCGGGCTCATGGGCCCCTGGCTGGCCCCGTACGATCCGCTCGCGCAAAACCTCGCCCGGGGCTTGGAGAGCCCATCGCGTGATCACTGGTTCGGCACCGATTCGTTCGGACGCGACATCCTGTCGCGGGTCCTCTACGGGGCTCGCATCTCGCTCCTCGTCGGCGTCGCATCGCAAACGATCGCCTTCACGCTGGGCGTTTTTTTGGGCGTCATCTCGGGTTACTACGGCGGTCGGATCGAGGGCTTGATCATGCGGCTGGCCGATGTCACGCTGGCGTTCCCAACGCTGCTCTTGCTGATCGCCATCACCGCCGCGTTCCAACCCGGGCTCGGCGTTGTCTTTGTGGCGATCGGAGTCGTCGGCTGGGCCGGACTGGCGCGACTCGTTCGCTCACAGGCGCTGGTCGTGCGCGAGCTCGACTTCGTGCAGGCGGCACGCGCGCTCGGTATGAGTGACGCGCGCTTGATCACGCGCCACGTGCTGCCAAACTGCATCGCCCCGGCGATCATCGCGGTAACGCTCGGGATGGCTAGCGCGATCATGCTCGAGGCGGCGTTGTCGTTCATCGGCTTGGGCGCCCAGCCCCCAACGCCTTCCTGGGGGTCGATGATCGCCGATGGACGGGACTTTCTGCGAACCGCGCCGTGGATCTCGATTTTCCCGGGCCTTGCGATCGGCGCTGTCGTGCTCGGCTTCAATCTCTTCGGCGACGGCCTGCGCGACGCCATGGACCCACGCCTCCAGGGTGGCGCTCGCGCTCCGCTACCACGCACCGAGTAGCGCAGGAAGTGCTTGCCAGGCTTAATATTGAGCGTCCGACGGCGTCCAAATCGTGGAAGGGAAACCGGGAACGGGACGACCCCATGGGCGACGACCAGCTGGTCAAGCACGCGCAGGCCGGCGACGCGCAGGCGTTTGGCCAGCTCGTCGACCGTCACCAGCCGCGGATCTTCGGGACGCTGGCCAAGATGACCGGCGACCGGGATCTGGCGATGGACCTGACCCAGGACGCGTTTATTCGCGCCTGGGAGCAGCTTGGAACGTTTGAGCGCCGATCGGCGTTCTCGACCTGGCTGTATCGAATCGCGGTTCGGCTGGCGTACGATGCGATGCGGAGTCGCCGGCGACGCGACCATCGCGAGCTCGACGACCGAATCGCCGACCCCGCTCCGGGGCCCGATCGTCGGGCCGAAGTCGCCGCGCTGAGCGAGGACCTGAGGCAGCGAATCGAAGCGCTGCCCGAGATGCAGCGAGCGATCGTGATCTTGAG
>JBFGIA010000029.1:0-23778 GCA_041577935.1 Gemmatimonadota bacterium
ACCCGGCTCCGCTCAGGGCGCCATGGGTATCTTCACGCCCTTCGCGCGCGCGGTGGCCCAGGCCTCCTCGTAGCCGGCGTCGCAGTGGCGCATCACCCCGGTTCCGGGGTCGTTGGTGAGCACCCGCTCGAGCCGCCGCGCGGCCTCCGGCGTGCCGTCGGCCACGATCACCTGGCCGGCGTGGAGCGAGTTGCCGATCCCCACCCCGCCCCCGTGGTGGAACGACACCCAGGACGCCCCGGACGCCGTATTGAGCAGGGCGTTCAGGATCGCCCAGTCGGCGATGGCGTCCGAACCGTCGAGCATCCCCTCGGTCTCGCGAAACGGCGACGCCACCGATCCGGTATCCAAGTGATCGCGACCGATGACCACCGGCGCCGTCACCCCGCCGCTCGATACCAGGTCGTTGATGCGCTCACCCAGCTTCCAGCGGTCTCCATACCCGAGCCAACAGATACGAGCCGGCAACCCTTGAAAGGCGACTCGCTCGGCAGCCAGCCGGATCCAGCGCTGGAGCGGCGCATCGCTCGGAAACAAGTCAGCGATCGCCCGGTCGATGGCATGTATGTCGGCCGGGTCACCGGAGAGCGCGGCCCATCGGAACGGTCCCTTCCCCTCGCAGAACAGCGGCCGGATGTACTCCGGCACAAAGCCTGGGATCTCGAACGCATTCTCGACACCCGCATCGAGCGCCTGGCCGCGGAGGTTGTTGCCATAGTCGAACACGACCGCGCCAGCAGCCTTGAGATCGAGCAAGCCACGACAGTGAATCGCCATCGACTCCATGGCGCGGCTGACATAGTCCTCGGGATTCTGAACCCGCAACGCATCGGCTTCGGCCAGCGTCAGCCCAGCGGGCACGTACCCCTCGAGCGCATCGTGTGCGCTGGTCTGATCGGTGACCGCGTCGGGAACGATTCCGCGGCGAACAATGTCGGGCACGATCTCGGCGCAGTTTCCGATCAAACCGATCGAATGCGCCTGCCCTCGCGCCGCCGCGGCCAGGACTCGATCGAGCGCTGTGTCGAGATCGTCGGTGATCTCATCCAGATACCGCGTCGCCACCCTGCGCTCCAACCGTTTGGGATCGACCTCGACGATGAGACAGGCGGCGCCATTCATCGTCGCCGCAAGCGGTTGTGCGCCCCCCATACCCCCACAACCACCGGTCAGCACCCAGCGACCCTCGAGCACCCCGTCGAAGTGGTGCTCGCCGACCGCGGCAAAGGTCTCGTACGTTCCCTGTACGATGCCTTGCGTTCCGATATAGATCCACGATCCAGCAGTCATCTGGCCGTACATCGTGAGACCCAGGGCTTCGAGGCGACGGAACTCGTCGGCCGTCGCCCAGCGTGGCACGAGATTGGCGTTGGCGATAATCACACGCGGGGCCCACGGGTGGGTCTGAAACACGCCGACGGGCTTCCCAGACTGAACGCACAAAGTCTCGTCGTCGGCGAGTCGCTCGAGCGATCGTACGATGGCCTCAAAACACGTCCAATCACGGGCGGCGCGACCCGATCCACCGTACACGATCAACCGATCCGGATCCTCGGCGACGTCCGGGTCGAGGTTGTTCATGAGCATCCGCATGGCGGCTTCCTGATGCCAACCGCGGCACCGGAGCGCGGTGCCGCGCGGCGCTCGGACGGTTCGCGACTCGGTAACCGTCATCTCACCACCACCGCTTTTTCGTCACGCGCTACTACCGACCCAACGTGGCAAGCTGCCCCGCATCTCGCCGCTCGAAGTGCCGTCACAACTGAATCCGCTTCCTCTCCCGGGATCGCGAGCAGCAAGCCACCACTGGTCTGCGGATCAAACACCACCTTGATCAGGCCGGCGGGCACAGTTGAAGCGACATCGACTCGTGTTCCATAGTACCGCTGATTCGCTTCTCCGCCACCGGGAACGCAGCCGGCAAGTGCGAGTTCTTGGGCGTCCGCGAAGAGTGGCAGCTGGGCGGCGTCGAACTGCAGTGTCACCCTGCTCGCATCGGCCAGTTGAACGGCGTGGCCCGCGAGCCCAAAGCCGGTGATGTCAGTCGCGGCTGTGACGCCAAAATCGAGGGCCACCGCCATCGCCGGTCCGTTTAACGTCTTCATGGCCTCAACCGCGGTTTCGATCTCAGCCGCCGACCGCTGACCCTGTTTTAGAGCGGTCGTCAAGATACCGGTTCCAAGCGGCTTGGTGAGGAACAGCTGGTCGCCAACTCCGGCGGTGGCGTTGGTGACTATGTGATCCGGGTGCGCGGTGCCGGTCACCGCGAGCCCGTACTTGAGCTCCTCGTCTTGAATCGAGTGGCCGCCGATCAGCGCGCAGCCGGCCTCGTGCGCTTTGTCGGCGCCACCCACCAGGATGGCGCCCAAGATCTTGTTGTCCAACTCGCCGGGCCAACACACCAGGTTGAGCGCGGTTCTTGGCGTCCCCCCCATGGCGTAAACGTCCGAAAACGCGTTGGCGGCTGCGATCTGCCCGAATTCATACCCGTCATTCACGATCGGGGTGAAGAAGTCGACCGTCTGGATCAACGCTAAATCGGGTCGAATTCGATACACGCCGGCGTCGTCCAGCGTGTCGTGACCCACCAGCACGTTGGGATCGGTCGGGGGTCGAGGCAGCATGTCGAGCGCTTCGCGAAGGTCCTCCGGACTCAACTTGGACGCTCAACCCGCGCACCGGACCTTCTCGGTCAGCTTGGTGATCTCTTCGCTGGTCAGATTCATCTGCTCAACCGCGCGATAGCATCGATCTCGACCAGAGCGTCCTTTGGAAGGCGTGAAACTTGTACCGTCGAGCGCGCCGGCAACGGCTCCTCCACGACCTCAGCGTAGACCGCGTTGAAAGCTTCAAAGTCCGCCAAATCGGTCAGGTACACGGTCGTCTTGACGACATCTCGCCAGCCGCCACCGGCGACCGCCAGCACCGCGGCCAGGTTCTGCAACGCCTGGAGCGTCTGAGCCTCGATCGTTTCCTTTAACGTTCCGTCGCTGGTCAAACCGATCTGGCCCGCGGTGAACACCCACTCGCCGGCGACGACGGCTTGACTGTAGGGGCCGAGTGCCGCTGGCGCCGTTGGCGACGTTATGGTCGTGTTGGGCATGAGACCTCCTTGCGATAATCAAATCAGAAAAGGCCGTGAACGGTGCCGTCCGCGTCCACCCGCATCGCCTCCGCAGCCGGCCGTCGAGGCAGACCGGGCATGATCATGATGTCACCGGTCGCAACGACCAGGAATCCGGCCCCCGCCGATGGTCGTACGTCAGTTACCGAGATGTTGAAGTCACCCGGTCGACCGAGCAACGTCGGATTGTCGGAGAGCGAGTACTGGGTCTTGGCGATGCACACCGGCAGGTCGCCGAGACCCGCCTCCTCCAGCCGCTGGATGCTGCGCGCCGCCGACCGGCTGTACTCCACGCCATCTGCGCCGTAGACACGCTTTGCGATCGTCTCGATCTTCCGTCTGATCGGCCATTCTACCGGATACAATGGCTCGAACTGAGCCTTGCCGCTCTCGGCGGTCTCTACCACCCGAGCAGCCAGATCGAGGCCACCTTCGCCGCCGTCGGCATGGACGGTCGTGCGAGCGGTGGGGACACGCTGATGATTGCAGAACGCCTCCACGCGAGCCAGCTCGTGCTCGGTATCAGTGGCGAACACGTTAATGGCTACCACGGCGGGGACATGAAACCGGGCGACGATGTCCAGATGCGCGGCCAAATTGGTAAGTCCAACCTCGAGCGCACTGAGATCCTCTTCAGCAAGCGTATCGATCGCCGCGCCACCACTGCGCTTTAGCGCCCGGATCGTGGCTACGACCACCACCGCGTCGGGCCTAAGCGCTCCATAACGACACTTGATGTCGAAGACCTTCTCAGCGCCCAAATCGGATCCGAAACCAGCTTCTGTCACGCAATACTCCCCAAGCGCAAGACCCATGCGCGTGGCCAGCAACGAATTGCATCCATGCGCGATGTTTGCAAACGGTCCCCCGTGGATGAAGGCCGGAGTGCCCTCGAGCGTCTGCACCAGATTCGGGTTGAGCGCTTGGCTGAGCAGCAGGGTCATCGCGCCGGCGGCGTCGAGGCTTCGCGCGCGCACCGGCTCGCCATCATAGGTGTATCCGACGACGATGTCGCCGACCCGACGCTCCAGGTCCTCCAGGCTGTCAGCCAGGCAGAGGATCGCCATGATCTCGCTGGCGACGGTAATCAGGAACCCATCCTCGCGCGGCACCCCGTGGGCTCGGCCCCCCAACCCAACGACGATCCCGCGTAACGCGCGATCGTTCATATCAACTGCTCGCCGCCATAAGATCTCGCGCGGGTCCAGCCCGAGCCCATTGCCGAAGTGGAGATGATTGTCGATCATCGCGGCCAACAGGTTGTTGGCCGCACCGACGGCGTGGATGTCGCCCGTGAAGTGGAGGTTGATCTCTTCCATCGGAACCACTTGCGAGTATCCACCGCCCGCCGCTCCACCTTTGATCCCCATGCACGGTCCCAGGGACGGCTCGCGCAGGCACAGAACGGTCTTTTTCTGTAACCGGTTCATGGCTTGGGCCAGCCCGACCGCAACCGTCGACTTCCCCTCGCCGGCCGCCGTCGGCGAGATACCGGTCAGCAGAACCAGTCGACCCGTGGCTGGTCGTTCCGCTAGGGCTTCGAGTCTGACCTTGGCGATGTAATGGCCATAGGGCTCGATCTCGGCAGCAACAAGCCCGAGCTCCGAGGCGACGTCTGCAATCGGTCTAAGTTCCGCCGCTTGGGCGATCTCAATATCGGACTTCATCCTCACCTCACCCGGATAGGGACCTGAGAGCGTAGAACGCGATCACGGAAACCAGTCCTGCGGCTGGAATCGTGATAGCCCAGCTCGTCGCTATGTTGCGAATCACATGCAGATTAAGTGCTGCCAGCCCACGGGCAAACCCCCATGACCGATCAGGATGACCGCAGCCCGTATAAGCTCGCTAATCCGGCTCCCCGAGGCGATAAAAGGCGAGCCCATTGCGCCGTGTCCGATCCGCCAGGTGATCGACGCCGACACCACGCAGAGCCGCCAGCGCGGCCACCGTCTCGACCACGTATGCCGGCTCGTTCCGGCGGCCCCGATGAGGGATGGGTGCGAGGTACGGGGCGTCGGTTTCAGCCAGCAACCGATCCTCGGGAACACGCGGTACGAGATCGGCGCCAGGGAACGACCGAAACGTGATCATACCCGAGAAGGAAACGTAATAACCCCTTTCGACCCCGTGATCGAGCATCTGCCGGGAGCTGCTGAAACAGTGCAAGACCACGCGGTTCGGGGCGATGCTCGACTCGGCAAGCACAGCCAATGTGTCGTCCTCAGCCTCACGCGAGTGGACCACCACCGGAAGATCCCTCTCGCGAGCCAATGCGAGCTGTTCGCCAAACACGCGGCGTTGTACTTCCCGTGGGCTATTGTCGTAGTGATAATCGAGTCCGATCTCGCCGACCGCGACCGCGCCCGCGTCGAGCATCCACTCGATCGCTTCGCTCGTACCGCGCTTCCAAGCCGAAGCTTCGTGCGGATGCAAACCAGAGGTGAACCAGACGCGCGGATCGGTAGTCTCGTCGGCCAGTGTCTTCGCTTTCGCTGCGTCGGCCGGGTTTGAGGCGATGACCACGATCTCAGAGACCCCGGCCGTCCGCGCACGCGAGAGAACCGCAGGGCAGTCCTCCGAGAAAGCCTGATCCTGGAGATGGCAGTGAGTGTCGAAGTAGCCTGGCGCGGTCACGCCCGCGATGTCGCCTGAGCCTTCTTCTTTGTTTTGGCTCGCGGAGCCGTTCCTCCCCGATCCTCGATCCGACGCTTCCACTCGATCAGCAGCGGCGCACCGACGAAGATCGATGAGTACGTCCCAATGATGATCCCGATCAGCAACGCAAATGCGAAATCGTGGATCACACCCCCGCCCATAAAGAACAGGAACAGAACGACGATCAGAGTTGTACCCGAGGTGATGACCGTGCGCGACAACGTCTGGTTGATGGCTGCGTTTACAACCGAAACGTAACGTTCGCGTCGCATCGATCGGAGATCTTCCCGGATACGGTCGAATACAACGATGGTATCATTGAGCGAGTAACCGATGATTGTCAGGAAAGCGGCTACCACGGCAAGTGAGATTTCTTTGTCCATCAGCGAGAACGCACCGATCGAGAGCACCACGTCGTGGAGCGTCGCAATTACGGCCGCGACACCGAACTTTGGCTCGAATCGGACGGCTATATAAATCAAGATCAGAATCAGCGCGTACAGGATCGCGCGCGCCGATTGGCCCTTGAGCTCGGCCCCGATCTTGGGCCCTACCGCTTCGGTGCGAACGACGGTGAACGTCTGGCCTTGTAGCTCAGGGGCCTGTCTAAGCTGGGCTTCAATCCGAGGGCCAAAATCCTCCTCTTCTCCAACCGGCACCTGAGCCCGGATCACGACATCGGACGGATCGCCAAAACGTTGAACCTCGCTCGAAGTGAGTCCGGGTAGCGACTCGAGCACGCTACGTAACGTCCCGACCTCTACGGGCTGTTCAAAATCGAGTTGTATCAGCGTCCCACCGGTGAAGTCGATCGAGTATCGCAGTCCGCCACGCATCGCGATTGAAGCGATTACTACCAAGATCGCAATGGACGAGATCGCGAACCCGATCCGACGCCATTGCATGAAAGGATAGTTCGCGTCTTTGAACAACCAGAACATAGTCAGATGCTCAGGCGACTTGCTGTCGCCCGTTGGGTCCAGGTTTCAAACAACGTCCGCGTCAGGAATACGGCGGTGAAGATCGATGACAGGATGCCGATCGAGAGGACCACCGCGAAACCCTTGATCGGCCCGGTGCCGAACTGGAACAGGACCGCGGCTGCGATCAACGTCGTGATCTGTGCATCGAGGATCGTCACCAATGCGCGTTGGTAGCCGGCATCTATGGCGGCTCGAACGGACTTCCCCAAGTCCAACTCCTCTCGGATCCGCTCGAACACGAGCACGTTTGCGTCGACCGCCATACCCACAGTGAGGATCAAACCGGCGATACCAGGCAGTGTCAACGTGGCACCAAAAGCGGCCAGGGCCGCCAAGATAAGTACGATGTTGAACACCAACGCCAGGTTCGCGATGAGCCCCGACGCCCGGTAGTAGACGATCATGAAGAGCGCCACAACTGCCAGGCCCAGCAGCCCGGCGCGACGTCCGCGCTCGATCGAGTCTGCACCCAACGACGGCCCCACGGTGCGCTCCTCGATGATCTCGAGCGGAGCCGGCAGCGCTCCCGCTCGAAGCACAATGGCTATGTCGCGGGCCTCTTCGATCGAGTCAAAACCCTCTATTTGAGCCCGCCCACCGCTGATTCGCTGTCGAATGTTGGGCGCCATGCGGACCACGTTGTCGAGAACGATCCCCAACCGTTCGTTGACGTGACGGCCGGTGACATCTCCAAACGTCGACGCCCCCTCGCCAGTCATCTCAAGCGTCACAATGGGCTGGCTCACAAACTGAGGGTCGAAGCCTGCAGCCGCGGTGGAGATCGCTTCACCCGTCATCTCGGGCTCTTTGACCACCAGGAACAGAGTCCGGTAGGTGCGACCGTCGGCGAATGTTCTCGACTGACCCGACCAGAGCCACTCGTAGCGATCATCGACTCCGGCCATCGCTGCTGAGTCGGCGAGCAACGCCCGCACATTCGGCACGTCGTCTTCCGCGACCAGCAGATTGAACTTGTCGGCGCCTACCTGCTCGGTCTGCAGGAGCGCCGAGAATCGTCCATCGTCGATGCCGCCCTGGGCCTCAGTCGCCTCGGATTCGTCTTCCCCGAAGAACTCCTCCAACGTCTGGGTATCCTCAGATTCGTTGGACGTGGTGTCTGAGATTACCGCCTCGGTCGACGACCCGGTGTCGGCATCGGCCTCGATTTCTTGCACCGGCGCCCGACCGGCGAGCCCTCGATCGACAGCGCGAATCTGATCCGTGACCAGGGCGCCTTCGGCGACCAGCTGGAACTCCAGGAACGCGGTCCGTTGAACGAGGTCTTTGGCCCGTCTTTCATCTTGGATCCCAGGCAGCTCAACGATGATACGATCGTCTCCAACCTTCTGGATCAGCGGCTCCGAGACACCGAATTGGTCGACTCGATTGCGGATGATCTCGAGCGCCCGGTTAACAGCGTCACGGCGTTCCTCGCCAGTAAACGCACGCTCGCTGTCGTCGAGCTCGAGAACGAGGTGCATTCCACCCTGCAGGTCGAGGCCGAGCTTAATCGCGGCACCCTTGAGTTTTTCGAAACCGCTTGGGTCCTCCCGCTTGAGCTCTTGACGCGCTTGCGCCGGCATCGAGTAGAAGCGGAAACTGGGCCACAGGTACCAGAGCCCGGCCAGCACAGCGAATCCAACGATCGCCCATCGGATCTTGAGCCTATGCCGCATTGTCCCTTCCGTGCCCCGTTCGCAGGGTCATGACACTCGCAAAATTGATGTTGGTTAAGTGGAGAACGAAGGGCTCAAGACTAGGCTACGAGCGCCTCCGCCGCCACTGCTCGAATGCGCTGATTCCGAATCCCAACCGCATATAGCGCTCTGTCAACTCGATATCGTCGAGCGAACCGCGGCGCCCATACTCAAAGAGCAAGTCGACCCGACTTCGATCTCCGAAGCGTCGGCTATGGCCAACGCTAAACGCCCACTCGTTCACGTTTTGACCGTTGATGACTATCGGCAGCTGCCGCCAGCGCATTCCGAAACGTAGCGGGGCCCTGGGTCCGATGAGCAGTTTCCGCTGTTCAGGAGTGTACTCGAGCCCACCGCCGTACTCGACAAGGTCGGCCGCATCCGGTTGGGGCACGCCGTCGATCTCAAAACCCTCCCAACCCGAGCGCCTGAAAACACCGGCTACCCGGACCTGGTTCCCAAGCCTGGTTGACGCACCCAGCGAAAACGCATTCGGCAGACTGAACTCGGTCTCACTCTGCACCTCCACGCCACTGATCTGCGTTGTGATCCCGCTCGAAACCGTGGGCCGCAATCGGTACGCGAGGCTGATGCGGGTGCCCTGACCAAACTGACGCTCGATTCCGAGAGTGGCTCCCAAGCCGGAGAAGTCACGCGACAAGCTGTCGCTGGTGGTCGTCAGCACGCCCCCCAGATCGGGCCGTTGGACCGAGCGAAATACATCCCTCGAACCCAGATAGATATCGAATGCTGCCCCGATGCCAGTACTTCCATTGATCGCGTACGATAGTCCGGGCGCAAGAACAAACAACCCGCCCTCGGAGTCGAGTGCGACGGGCAGAGTATCTCCCTCGAAAGTGACGTTGGACTCCAGAGCCGCATCAAAGTCGACTAGCTGGTAGTAGCCGATCGAGAAAACGGTGCTGGACCACGCTGGAAACACCGCCTGGCCCATCGGAAAGACGACGTCATCGGAGCTATGCGAGAGCTCCAGGTCCTCAACCGTGGAATCCTGGCCCAACAATGAAAGGTAGAAACCGGCCCGGCGGGCGTGGGCCAGAAGAGCCGGGTTCTCAAGCGAGAACAGATCCTCGGATAGTCCTACGGCAGCCCCGCCCATCCCCCGAGCGCGCATGCTTTCACCGCTGGCTGGCAATCCGAAAGAGCTCAAGTTAAAAACGCTTTCTTGCGCTGCCAGCGGTGACGTCGCAGCGATGCTCGCGAGAGAAAAAGCGGTCAGCCACGGTTGCAGGCGAAGCCACCGGTTCACAGCACGTTTCATGGGTTTGATCCGGGCAAAACGACCAACCTCAGACGGGGCCGCAGCTCCACCGCTGCCGACGGGTCGAAGAACTTGACTTTGCCAAAGCCACTCGCTTCGTCGAGCACGGTTAGTGCAAACCCACGGTTCGTTTCCGGTTCACGCAACCAGAGCCGCACCAAGTCCCTCAACCGGTTCGATTGAAAGACCAGTGAGTCGACCGGCAACGAGTCGCGATTCAGGGTCGTCAACCCGAGGATACTGGTTGCGGTGGCCCGCTCGAGGATCGTCTTTTCGCCGAGGAAGTCGCTCAGCACTCGATTGGCTAAAAAACGCAACGAATCACCCGGGATCCGTGCCTGATCAATCGATACGATGAACTTCGCATCGACAATCGCGGCGTCTGCCGGTACCTGAACGAAGTTTGGAATGAAAACCGCCCGCGAAACCGGGTCACCCGCGCCGACCGTCAAACCACCAGCCTCAAATGGGTCTCGATCGATGGAAAGAAAAGTATCCTCCGCGGCTCGGGTTGTAGACAGCTGCACCGGGCTGCCGGGCTCACCCAACTGAGTTTCGACCTCGAGTCGCGGGCCGAGAAAATTGCTGCCACCGGGTCCCCTCGAAACGAACTGCATCGCACTTCCAGCGGTCTGCTGGACTAGCAGCAGTCCCTCGTTCGCGACAACCCCCGACAACCAGTCCTCTATCAGCGATGGTGGAAGCGGTGCGCTGATCGAGTCTGAATCCGCTTCGCCCGCGGGGATCGTAAACTCGGCCACCGGATCGGGATCAAAGTCACCACCAGGCGTGGTCCAATCAAGACCGAAATCCCGGCGATCCCAATCGGCCGCAGCCTCATCCCACTCGCTCGTCACCCGATGCACCTGGAAGGACACCGGCACTGCGGGGGCCGGTGCGAAGACCAGTTTCAAGTTAGCGCTCAGAAAAACGGACTCGGCGGGCAACGAATCGAACGGTGCTAGCGAAAATCGAAGAATCGGCCGGCTCTCAAACCCCGGCGCCTCGGACCATTCGAACGCTGAAATCAAACGATCGGCTTCGGCCCGATCGGATGGGAAGATCGGGTAGTCAACGGCGAAATCCCAATCCGTTACAACGACAATCTCAAGCTCGCCGTCGAGAACGCCTTGAGGAAGAAGCTCCTCTCCAACCGGACTGCGACTCATGTCGGTACAGCCAAGAGCCGCGACGAGCAGCCCTATCACGGACGCCAGTTTGAGATGCATTCAGACTCGAGTGATGTCCCCGCCGATGTCGTATTCGTCGACAATCGCCATGATCACGGCATCCACGGGTCGCGCTTCGGTAAGCGTTGTCTGACGCGCGGAAGACCCCGTCGCGTACAGCACGACCTCTCCGGCCCCCGCGCCGACGGAGTCAGCCGCGACGATATATCCAGACTCGAATTCGAGATCGACATCCAGGTCACGAACCAGTAGCAACTTGAGCCCAACCAGCTTTTCGTCTTTTCGGGACGCCACTACGGCCCCCACAACGCGACCCATTTTCATGCCGACTCGCCTCCGAACAAAAACGGATGCGGTAGAAGCCCGCCGAGCGTGAACTCGTGCTTCTCGCCATCGTCATTGACCACTGTGATCGGCAGACCCGGCGCGAACTCACTCAAGGCTTGGCGGCACGCCCCACACGGATACGGTGTACGACCATCGGCGCTAACTACCAGATGTTTGAAGGTGCGTGCGCCTTCCGTAACCGCCGCGAAAAGCGCCACCCGCTCGGCACAACAAGTGACCGAAAACGAGGAGTTCTCCACATTGCAGCCTTGGAACACGCGACCGTCGTCAGTTTCCAAAGCGGCCCCGACCTGGTAGCCGGAGTACGGGGCGTAGGCCTTCTCCTGTGCCTCCCTGGCGGCTTGTTCTAGGCTTCTGGAGTCCACTCGGATCTTCAGGGGCTGAGTTGGAGAAAACGGACCCGAAGGTCGGCGAGGAGCTGCTCGAGGATCTGAGATTCTTCGCCCGAAAGGTTGCCCTCCGTGCGTTGGTGAAGGATCTCGAGCAGGTCGATGAAGTGCTTGGCCTGGTCGGGCAACACTCGTCGCTCCCCGTCTGCGCCGATCGGCACGTCCCCCATAAACTGCATCGCCTGGAGTGCCAAATACTGAACGATTTCTAGGAACGACGGCTCTGGCAACTCAATGTGCTCGATCGGATCTCGGGACGCCTCATCCGTAGTCGGTTCGGGCGGAGTCTCCCGAACTTCACCACGCGTCTCCGTGTCCGACACGTTCTCGTTGCTGAACGCCGACCGGCGCTCTCGAAACTTACCGTTCGTCATCCTGTGACCCCCGGCTGTAGCACCGACGCACGCGTTGGGATATCCCGGTAAAAACAGCGTAGCTCATCAAGTTGGCCTCACGACCGACAGTCGCCACCGTTTGGACCTCGTCGCCTTGGCAGCCAATCAGCGTAGCGATCTCGCCAACCTCGAGATCCGGGAACGGCGTCGCATCGACCATGGTGAGATCCATGCACACCGCACCGCGAATTGGCACTCGTCGACCACGCAACAACACGTGGCCACGATCCGACAACGAAAACGGCCAGCCGTCACCGTACCCTACCCCCAGAACGGCTATCCGTTCGGGGCCACGGGCGATATACCTTCGGTGGTAGCTGACCGACTCTCCCGCGGCGAGCGATTTGACCGCCGTTACGCGGGCGTGCCAGCTGAGCGCGGGCTCGAATGCCTGCGCGTCGAACGCTCGACCATCATTCCCTGACTCAAAGTCGGTGTCGGGAGCGATCTCCTCTGCCGACCCATAAACGACTATGCCGGGTCGTACGAGCGTCCTCGTCGCGCGCTTGAACCGCAACGCGGCGGCGCTGTTGGCCGCATGAATCCAAGGGGGACGGATCCCCCTTTCCGCCAACTCACCGAGCATGGCGTCAAACCGATCGAGCTGCCGTTCGGTTGGCGCGCGCTCTCGCTCATCGGCACTGGCAAAGTGTGTGAAGATACCCTCGACCTGAATGGTGGGCAATTTCTGAGCGTTCTCAACCAGTTCCATGGCGTCGTGATCCCACGCACCCGAGCGGCCCATGCCGGTGTCGACCTCGATATGAACCGGAGTCACCTTTCCGGCCGCCGCCGCCGCGGCAGCCAGGGCTTCTACCTGCGACCAATCAGTTATCGAGGTTGTTACCTCGAGCGCGATCGCGCGTTCGGCCTCACCCGGCAGTATCGGCATCAGACAAACAACCGGACCGCTGATATCAGCTGCCCGCAACCCGGCAGCTTCATCGAGCGAAGCGACACCCAAACCCCACACGCCGGCGCCTTTCGCCGCGGCGGCGACCGGAACCAATCCGTGACCATAGGCGTTCGCCTTGACCGGCATCAGGATCTCGGCCGCCACCGGAAGCTGGGCCCGAAGAGTGCCCACGTTGGCTATGATTCGGTCGAGATCGATGTCCGCCCAGGTCCGCGCTGTTTCTTCGGTGGTTGGGGCCTTGTGCGTCATCGGCAGGCTAGGATACGGGGCGGACTCGCCCGCATCAAGCACCGTCCGTAACTTGGCATCCATGACTCGAGAGTCTGACTACGCGGCCGATTTCACCGGCGTCTTGGCGCTCCTGCGGAGGCTCAGGGACCCCGAACGCGGTTGTCCCTGGGATATCGAGCAAACGCCTCGAACCCTGGTGCCACATTTGATCGAGGAAGCGCACGAAGCGGCAGAGGCGATCGAATCGGGTGACCGCGAGGCGATCGTAGACGAGCTAGGCGATCTGTTGCTGCACCTGGCCTTCCAGATCGTAATCGCTGAGGAAGAAGGCTCGTTTGATCTCACGGACGTAGCCGCCAAGATCATCGACAAGATGGTACGCCGGCATCCGCATGTCTTCGGCGATGCCGAGTATGCGGGCGAGGCTCACCAAGCGGCGTGGGAGACGCTCAAGCGACGTGAGCGGGATCCAGCGGACGAGCACCGAGACAGTGTGATCGGGACGCTTCCGGAAGGTCTACCAGCGCTGGTTCGTGCCTACCGAATACAGCAGAAGGTGGCGACCATCGGCTTCGACTGGCGGACCGCCGAAGGCGCTCGCGCGAAGGTCAACGAGGAGCTCGCAGAGACGAACGCTGCCGCTAGCGCGGGGCTGCCCGAGCCACTCGAGGAAGAGTTTGGCGATCTGCTGTTCGCGTTGGTCAACTGGGGTCGACTACTCGATATCCATCCACACACCGCCCTCCAGTACGCCAACCGTAAGTTCGAGACACGATTTCAACGGCTTGAAGCACTGGCTACCGAGCGTGGCCTGGTGCTCGAAGATCAGTCGCTGGACGAGCTCGACAAGCTCTGGGACGAGATCAAGCGGGAAGAAACTCCCTAGGGCGAGAGCCGATTGATCAGGCGCGGGAACGGAATCGCCTCTCTCAGGTGCGGCAAACCGCAGATCCAGGCCACCGTTCGCTCGAGGCCCAACCCGAACCCCGAATGGGGTACCGAGCCGAACTTTCTGAGCTCCAGATACCAATCGTAGGCCGCCAGCGGCAGGGACTCCTCACGTATGCGCTCGATCAACCGGTCATGATCATCCTCGCGCTGGGACCCACCGATGATTTCGCCAAACCCCTCGGGCGCGAACAGATCGTTGCACAGCACCAAATCAGGGCGGTCCGGGTGCTCCTTCATGTAGAACGCCTTGGCTGCCCTGGGGAATGAGTGTACGAATACCGGTTGGTCGAACTCCGCTGTGAGAAGCGTCTGGTCCTCACCGCCGAAATCCTGACCCCACTCGATGCGGGATCCGGCTGATCGCAGCAGGTCAACCGCCTCGTCGTAGCCGAGTCGTGGAAACGGTGGCTTGACCGCCTCCAAGCTCGATAAATCACGCTCCAGCGCTTCCAGATCGTGACGATGATTAGCCAGTGAGAACTCAATCAGATGGGCGACCAGCTCTTCTTGCAAGCCGATGTTGTCCTCCCAGTCGTACCAAGCCATCTCTGGTTCGAGCATCCAGAACTCGGTCAGGTGACGCCGTGTCTTCGACTTTTCAGCCCGAAATGTGGGCCCGAAGCAGTACACCTTGCCGAACGCCATGCATCCCGCCTCGACGTAGAGCTGCCCCGTCTGCGCCAGACTCGCAGTGCCCAAGTCGAAATACTCCGTTTCAAACAATGTGCCGGCTTCCTCGCCGACCGCCTGGGTCAGGATCGGGGAGTCGAGGCATAGGAATCCGCGCCCGTGAAGGAACTCACGGATGGCGAAGATCAGACCATCGCGGACTCGAAGCACATGCCACGGTCGCTTGGAGCGAAGCCAGAGGTGCCGGTGATCGAGCAAGAAAGCGCTTCCATGCTCTTTGGGTCCGATCGGGTAGTCGACCGCGATCTGCACAGGGGTTACCGCATGCAGCGTTAACTCTACCCCGCCGGGTGAACGCGCATCCTCTCGTACAGTGCCCTCAACGACGAGCGACGACTCTTGGGTCAGCAGATCGTACGTTTCCCACGCCGCGTCGGGAACCTCGCCACGAACCATGACACCCTGCACGACACCGGTCCCGTCTCGGACGATCAAGAACGAGATCTTCCCACTCGACCTGCGGTTGTACAACCAGCCGCGGATTTCAACCGTTTCTCCGACGTGGCGACCGAGTTCGGCGATCGCTACCCTTTTTGGGGCCTCTCCCATGCGCCCCCAACATAGTCCGGAGGTCTTAGTTGTCAACGACTTACGAGTCTACAATCAAGACGGTTATGAGCCTCGTGGTGGTCTGGATGGTGGCCTCCCCCGCGAAACCTCTCGAAGCCCAGGAGTCGAATCTCCGGATCGTCATGAGCCCCACCACCAAAGAGTGGCGCGAAGTCTGGCGGCTCGAAGTCTCGCGCGGTGCCTCGGCCGAACTCGTGTGGGCCGATTCGACACTTATCGTGGCCAGTCTCGACCGCAACGTGCATATCGTGGCGCCTCGATCAGAACCCACCATCGTCTGGAAGAAGAACTTCAAGGGTGGCTTTGAGGCCAAGCCCATCGTCGACGAGGACAGAATCTATCTTGCTGAAACGCTCAAGGGCGGGCGATTGGTCGCTATCGACCGCCGCACCAAGATGATTCTCTGGACCGCTGACGCAGGAGACATGGTCGCTGCACCAGTGGTGACGGCCGACCGGGTTTACACCGTCTCTTCGATCGGCGTCGTCAAGGCGTTCAACCACTCAGGTCTCGAGATGTGGTCGACCGAGCTCGAAACACGTGTCGTGGCCACACCCGTGCTGCTGACCGACCGGCTCGTTATCGCGGCGTCTGACGGAACCTTGTACTCAGTCGACTCAGCGGGAGGGGAGATCGCTGAGTCAGTCAACGCGGAGGCCGGGCTCATCTGGGGCCAACCGGTGGTTCGACACTCCGGCGCTGATGAGACCGTTCTCTACGCTACGCTCGGTGGTCAGGTGATTGAAGTGGCAGCCGACCTCACCATCGTGCAGCGACGGTCATTCCCATCGCGCTTCTACACCGGACCTGAAGTAGCCGGAGATCGACTGTTTTTGATCGGTCACGAGGGCACGCTGTGGGCTTACGATTGGTCGACCGCCGAGATCGCGTGGCAACGTCAGCTGGAAGGAACATTCCGCGCTGCACCTCGGTTAGGTGCCGGGTTCGTCTCGGTGGGGAACCTCTCGAAGAGACTCTACTTGATCGACTCGGGGAGCGGCGAATTGACATGGAGCACTGATGTCGACGGCGCTATCACGTCGCGACCCTTGGCTCACGAGAATAGTCTCTACGTAATGACGGAACGCGGGACGATCTTCGCTTTTCAGCCCGTCGGATCGGCGCCCTAGTAGTTATACCCGATAAAGAACGAGTAGTGATTCTCCTCGTCTTCGTTGGGGAATAGACCGCGCTTCTCGTCGATCTCGAACCGACGCGCCCAGTCGATACGCAAGATAAATGCACCAAAGAGCGGATACCGCACCGAGGCTCCATACGATCCGAGCAGGCCCGGCCACCCGAGATCTTCGATTTCTCCGTCATCATTCCGCACGACCTCACCCTTCGACCAGGCATTGCCCACATCCACGAAGAGACCACCCCAGATTCCCTGAGCCAACAGCCCCGCCATTCCGCTCCTAAAACGATTCGGACGAAGGATCGGAAACCGCCACTCCTGGTTCAGTAGCAGCGTGTGACTGCCGTTGAGGATGGAGGTCGGGTAGCCGCGCAACGAAAGCGGTCCACCCAAGAAGTAAAAGGTCGGAATTTCCCCGCTGGAATACCGGGCGCGACCCCGGACAGCGAACGTCGTGTTGACTGAGGTACGTAGATACTTCCGTGCATCGACCAACACGTTAGTCGTCTCAAGCTTTCCCTCGCTCAAATTGAAGACCGGCGCAGCGGTCACGTTGATCCGCTGCCCGTCGACGGGCCCGACCGGGCCCCACAACGAGTTGTCGAATACGTAGCCGATCAGCCCAGTCAACAACCACGCGTCTCGGAAAAAGAAGGGATCGTCGAACTCGTCGGGACCTTTTGGTAACTCGGTCAAGTCGTTGCGCTCGAAGCCGAGGCCAAGTTCGAGGCGCTGGAACTTGGACATTGGATACATGGCGATGCCCGAGACACCCCATCGCTCCTCGAAGAAATCGTTGCGCACGCCGATGCCAGGCTCATCAAAACCGCCCCGTTCGAACTCTTGTCCCAGCAATGAGTCGAAAAAGGAGCGTAATCGATAAGCAGTAACACCCCAGTTGAACCGTCGCTTCAGATTGACATAGGTCAACGCGCCAGTAAAACCTGAGAACAGGTTTGTACGACCGGACTGCGAATTCACCAGGGCCGCAACCAAATGATCGCCGAGCATATCGGAAAAGAAAACCGTTGCTCCCTCACCACGACCGCCATCTTCGCTGAAGGCCAACGCTGCAGTCGCGAAGTCGAGGCCGAACTGGCGATCGTACTCGCGCTGTACGTACTCCTCTGGCTCGGCCATGCTCTTCTCCCACTCCCATCCGACGGCTTCTTCGTCGATGGTCAGCGAGAATGATTCCGGTGCGTCTTGCGGGATTGGTACACGGTAGATCCCGTAGGCGATGTCTTCATAGGACGTGAAGACGACACCGTCTTCACCCTTCTCCCGATACCAACGGGGGTGCATAGCACCCGCTGTTAGCGCGGTAACCCGATGGCCGTTCCCGTCGCGGTCGACAACATGAACGTCGAGCGTTCCCGCCCGATCAGACGAGAAGACGAGCCGCTCGCCATCTGGCGACCAATCTGGGTCACGGTCAACCCACCGTCCGAACGTCAGTGGCCGGATCTCCCGCGTTACTACGTCAATGAGATAGAGGTTTCGTGCGCCTTCGCTTCCAAACGGAGTTCGATCACTGCTAAACGCGATTACGTCTCCGGTTGGTGACCAGCTGGGCGTCGAGTCGAGATACCGATCTTCCGTCAGCCGTTCGAGTTGGTCCGTGGCGGTATCCCAGACGTAAAGATCGGCGTAACCGTCCGCCATCTGACCGATAAACGCCAGCCGGCGCCCATCCGGAGCCCAGGTGGGCGAGATGATCACGACCAGATGTTCCCATTGGCGCTTCAGCTTCCGCTTGCCCGATTCTAGATCGTGCACGTAGACGGCGTCTCGGGCGCCTGCTTTGGCGACAAAGGTCAGCTGACCGCGGTCGTTAATATCGAGCAGGCTCAGGAGCGGATGTACGGTCTCCAGATCGCCTGACCGGCCTCCGGTGATCTTGCTGTCAACGTGGCGGTTTTCTCCGAACAGATCGGCGGTGTTGATGTTGGTGTAGCCGGACTTGATCGAGACATATGCTAGACCGTTCTTCTCCGTCCGGATCGGCTCCGGGACAACTGCCGGCGTAAAGTTGAGCCGGCCTTCTGTCACTACTGGAATCGCACTGGTAGCGGCGGGTTTCTCGACCGCCAACGTGGGGAAATACTGCTGCCGCAGATGACGGTGCCACATCTCGGTCAGTTCGTTGAGGCGCACTCCGTAGATCTTTCTGAAAGCGGTGGAGAAATTAGGATACTTCCACTCGCTCTCCATCAGTTCTACCAGTCGTTCTTGGCCGAACTCCTGACCCAAAAACTCCATCAGGCTCTGCCCCAACTTGTACGCGGCGAATGACCCTGCGAACCTATCCAACCCTGACACCGACGGTACACGTCCGTTAAGCAGTAGGTCGCGGACCACCAAGTCTCCCTCTGGAGTCCACGGACCCGACCAGTACTCAGCTAGACCTTCAACGAACCAAAACGGAGATCGCCACTCGTACCCGCCCGGGTGAAGTCGTTTGTAATGGGCCCCTTTCCGGGCTTGAAACACGTGCACCAGCTCGTGCCTTATAACGCGCCGAAAATCTGCGTATGAGCCGTTAAAGGGCAGCGCTACTCGACCCTTAAGAAACTCGGTAAAACCGGCCACACCTTCGGGAATGAAAAACGGCACGATGTTGGTCTGCTCGAAGTGCTGATGACTCGCGTACACCACCAGCGGGATGCGGTCCTTGGGGCTGTAAGAGAACCTTTGTTCCAGAACAGCGAACGACTCCTCGGCGTAGTCGAGCCCGATAAGCGCCAGCTCTCGCTCCTCAGGATAGTAGTAGAGGTCGACGTGCTCACCGGTGAGCATCTCCCACTTGAAGTCATCGTATTGGATCTTGTTCTTGCCAAAACGGGAGTACTGAGCCAGGGCGGGATCCGCAGCAAGAAGGGCCAGCGCAAGAAAAGCGGTCAGACACGACGCGACGACGAGGGGGCGCCGACTCGAGCGAGATTGAGCCAAGAATAGCCTCCTAACCATGGGTACGGGGCGATCTACCCGGACCTTCCGGCTGGCAAGCGGGACCGAGTTCCTCCATAAACGATCGGTCTCTGTCTCAGGTTGGTCAAGCGTCGCCGCGGAGGGCACCAGCCACCTCCTCCGGGATCCGGCGTGGACGGCGAGCGCTATCGAGCGCTACAAGCGTAGTCTCGCCCTGCGCAATCGATCGTCCCTCGACCGCCAGGTGGTAGGTAAAGACGACCGTTCGGCTCCTGAGATTCCTGACCGACGTGGAGATTGCGACCTCGTCGTCGTAGCGCGCGGTGCCTACGTAGCGGCACTTGGCCTCCGCAACCGAAAAGAACACGCCGTCTTGTTCCAGTCGCCGGTATGGAAAACCCGCCGCTGCAAGCAGATCCGTTCGGCCGACCTCCATCCAAACCAAGTAGTTCGCGTGGTACGCGACTCCTTGTTGATCCGTCTCCGCGTATCGGACACGCACGCGGGTTACAACATCTAGGCTCATATCAGTCCGACGTCGGCCAGCAATATCTCCACGCGTTCCTCTTGCTCCCACTCCGACGCGGCCTTTCTGGCGGCGGCGATCACAACCTTGGCTGAGACGCCGGTGTTGATCGCGCCTCTCAGATGGGCCGCGAGTTGTCGATCCGCGGCCACCGCTATCAGCGCACCAATCGCTGCCAACTCCCTGCGCGCCGGATCGGGCCCAGGCCGACCCAGCACTTTTCCGTAGCCCTCGACCAGAGTCCAATCTGCGAGTGCCGGGTGTAACCGGCTCAGCCGGCGCTGCAGCGGCTCGAAGTTCTGTCCGTAAACAAGCCGACAGAGTTGCTCGCCACGGGCGCGCCATTCAGCCGGTTGGTCGGTCTCGGGGCCGAAAGGCGCCTCGCGCCCCCCAGCCTCGGACGCCCACGCTTGCCACGTAAAGAAAGCGTTGATCGTGCTCGGAAAACCGGCAAAGAGATAAGTCTGTAGCAAGTACTCCTCGATATCGGACGGTGACACCAAGCCACGCGCCCGCTCGAGTGCTTCGCGAAGTCGTTCACGATCACCTCGAGCTGCAGCCGCGCCCAGCGCCACGATCGCTGTCGCCTCGACGACCTTCACTGGTTGTCCATGGCTTGGAATCTGGCCTCGAGGTGACCGACCACCTCGCCGGCCCAGTTCGTCACCGGGGGCCGCTCAAACGCATCCAAGCCCGCCGAGTCGATCGCCTCCAGCTCGACCAACATCGCCACCAGCGCTACATCCTGAGCCCGGCGCGCGCCGTCGACAATCTTCAGCGCCAGACCACGACCTTCGTTACGCAACGCGCCACAGTAGACACCTTCTGCTCCGGTCTTCACGATCACCCGTTCCCCATGCGCAGTCATGATCGCCGTACACAACCGATCGGTCCCAGCGACGTACTCCGGATGCGCTGCCATCGCATCGAAGGCCACCCCGACTGCGCGAGCCAGATCCGTATCGCGTGCTCGATCGGCCGCCGCCAACCGCGCGTACGCGGTCGCCATCGCGCGAACCGAGAGCGCGAACGTCGGGAGCCCACAACCATCAACCGCAATCCCGATCGATGGTTCATCGACACCCGCCAACTCGGCAACAAGCAAACGAATCCGGTGCTGCAGCGGGTGCTCCGGGTCGCAGTACGTGTCGATTGGCCAGCCCTCCGCTTTGCACACCGCGAGCATCCCAGCATGCTTGCCACTACAGTTGTTGTGCAAACGCGAGGGCTCTTCACCGAGCCGAAGCAGGGCCTTCGCCGTTGGCGGGTGTAGCGGCTCGTGCGGGCCGCATTGAAGCCATGCGGCGTCGATCTCGGCCTTCGCCAAGATCGTCTTTATCGCATCGAGGTGAAACGGCTCGCCATTGTGGGAGGCGACCATAACCGCGATTTCTGCCGGCGTGAATCCGAATCGATCGACCAGCCCTCGCTCGATCAAAGGCAACACTTGGATCGGTTTCGCCGAGGACCGAAGGTAAGCACGGCTATCAGGCTTACCGTATAACGCGAGCGCGGCGCCATCGGCATCGACAAACGCTGCGTCCAGTGCGTGGATCGACTCGATCTCGGCACCTCGCCAGACCCGCACGCTGGCACCGCAATGCGCATCCGTTCTTGTGATTACAGCCCGACGAGCCGGAGAATATCTGCGGTAAAGGCCCACGCCATCAGCACGAGCAGAAATACGAGACCGAGCTGCGAGAGACGCAGCTTTTGGTTCGACGACAGCGGCCGGCCGCGCATCCCCTCGATCCCGAGAAAGAGCACGTGCCCACCGTCAAGCACCGGTATCGGAAGCAGGTTGAGGATCGCGAGATTAATAGAGAAAAGAGCGACCCAACCCAACAAGCTGCTGAATCCTCGGCGTGCGAAGTGCCCGGTCATCTGACCGATCGCCACCGGGCCTCCCAGGGCGCGAAGGCTGACCCCGCCAGAGACCAGCTGATACAGGCCGTTGGTAATTAGCGAGCCGGCACGCCACGTCGATTGGGTACCGGCCACGATCGCCTCGCCGAACCCGAGATCGATATTCCCCACCGCCGCGGTTACGCCGAGCCAACCCATGTCTACGAACTTCCCGTCGCTTGGGCGCGGGTTCTTCTCAGCGCCAGTGCGGACGTCCAGCGTTACCAAGCTCCCACTGCCCGCGGGGCGTTCAACAACCACCGAAATGCTCTGGTCGGGGCGTGCGCGGACTAGCCGCGTAACGTCGACGAAGGCTTCGGTTCCAATCCCATCGATCGACACAATTCGGTCGCCAGCCTGGATGCCTGAGCGCGCAGCTGGCCCATCGGCTTGGACCTCCGCCACCAAGGGCTCGACGCGTGCGATCAGCCCATTCGACAGCGCTCGTCGGTCATCGTCATCGCGAGTCGGGACGGAAACGATTTCACCAGATGCCAATGCGAGATCGACAACACCATCTCGGCCAGCTGCAATCGCGGTATCGATCTCGTGCCAGTTTGTCACGACCTGGCCTTCAACTTCGAGGATCGTCGCGCCGCGTGACAAAGCAGTCAGTGCTGCGAATCGTTGGACTGCGAGGCTATCCACTTCTTCGACCGTGGTGCCCAAGACGGTCGGCCTACCTTCGCTGAACGCCAACGTGACAAAAATCACCCATCCCAACGCGAAGTTCATCAGCACACCCGCGCTGACAACCAACAGCCGCACAGGGATCGACTTGTTATCGAACCGCTGTTCCCGTGGAACGTTTACTTCCTCATCGATCGTTTCCTCGACGGGGCCGCCTTCCAGCTGTTCGAACGCTTCTTCGCCCTCCATGCCAGCCATCTTGACATACCCACCGAACGGTACCGCCGATAAGCAATAATCGGTTTCGCCGTATCGGATCCCCGCGACCCGCGGTCCGAGACCGATCGAGAATCGAGGCACGGCGATACCAGCCCACTTGGCGGTCAGGAAGTGGCCCAGCTCGTGGATAAAGACCAGCAAGCCAAGAACGAGAATGGTGAGAATGAGGGTCTGCATTTCGCTCCCGTCTACCCCGCCGTCGCGGTCGGGGTCCGTTCGATGCCCGCCCAATCGGACACCCGCTGGCGCGCCCAAGCGTCAGCTGCCATCAAGGTCTCGACCGAGCTCGCGTTCTCGGGGCGGTGTTCGCCGAGAACCCGCTCGCACAACGAGGCGATCTCCAGAAAACCGATCTGGTTCGCAAGGAATGCGCCGACCGCTACCTCGTTTGCTGCGTTGAAGACGGCCGGTGCCGTCCCCCCGCTTTCGCCGGCTGCTCGAGCCAGACCCAGTGCGGGAAACCGTTCCTCATCGGGAGCCTCAAATGTGAGCCCGCTCAGGCGAGTGATCTCGACCCGCCTCGCGGAAGGGACGCGATCAGGATACGTGAGCGCAGCTCGTATCGGGGATCGCATGTCGGGCTCACTGAGCTCCGCGAACAGTGCGCCGTCGGGCCACTCGACCATGCCGTGCACGATCGACTGCGGATGCACGACGACGTCAATTTCATCGTATGCGACGCCGAAAAAGTGGTGCGCCTCAATGATCTCGAGGCCTTTGTTAGCCAGCGTCGCCGAGTCGACGGTGATCTTGGGTCCCATCGACCAGGTCGGATGATCGAGCGCATCGCGCGCGTCGACAGCAGCGAGTTCTTCGGTTGGCATTCCTCGGAACGGGCCCCCGCTGGCAGTGAGCACAATCCGCTGTGGCCGCTCCCCCGGACGAAGTGAAAGGAGCTGCCAGATCGCACTGTGCTCGCTGTCGACGGGCAACAATTGGTCTGGC
>JBFGIA010000030.1:0-23754 GCA_041577935.1 Gemmatimonadota bacterium
CGGTATTGTTTGCCAGTGCGGAAATAGGCTTCTTTGCGGGTGGTTATTCAAAGCAACGCGAAGCGCTCGACCGGAAATCGGATCTACGGGCGGCGCGCGAGGAGTTTTTCGCTACTCAACCCGACAGTGTGTTAGCCGACTCGTTGGCGGCCGAAGAGGCTTTTGAACAGACACCACAGGCGGTCGCGATCCGGAGCGACATCGAGCAGATCGAGGAGCGGCGCGAAGACTTCTACGCGTACTTCGCAGCCAGCATCATTTTCGCGGCGGTTGACGCGTACGTTTCCGCGCAGCTCGACCCGGTGACGCTCGACATCGATCCGACAACGGGGCGAATTCGCGCCGGCGTCGAGTTTCCGATCGGTCGCCGACGAAGTACGAGTGGGAAGCGGTGAACGGTAACGATCGCCCAATCGGGGTGTTCGACTCGGGTATCGGTGGTCTCACGGTGATGCACGCGTTGATGACGCGTCTGCCACACGAGTCTTTGGTGTACTTCGGTGATACCGCGCGCGTACCGTACGGCCCCAAGTCGCCGGCCACCGTCAGCCGATTCGCATTCGAAAATGTCGACCTGTTGACAACGTGCAACGTCAAGGCCGTCGTCGTCGCATGCAACACCGCCACGGCGCACGCCCTGGGGGCACTTCGCGAGCGGTTCGACCTGCCGATCGTGGGTGTGATCGGGCCCGGCGCGCGAGCCGCAGAGAGGACAACTACGAGCCGGCGTGTGGGCGTCATCGGCACTCACGGCACGGTCGGAAGCGGAGCCTATCAGAAGGCACTTCAGAGCATAAACGGAGATCTCGTCGTCGTGGCGCGGGCGTGCCCGCTGTTTGTCCCGTTAGCAGAAGAGGGAATGACCGATCACCCAGCAGCTCGACTGATTGCGACCGACTATCTGGCTCCTTTTAAGGATGACGGGATCGATACGCTGATTCTCGGTTGCACGCACTATCCGCTGCTCAAGGCGATAATCGCGGCGACGGTCGGCGGAGGGGTAACGCTGATCGATTCAGCCGACGAAACCGCCGGCGAGGTGGCTGCCCTGCTCGCTGACCGCGAGCTCGCGCGCCCGGCGGGAGAACCCGCGTACCGCTTCCTGGTAAGCGATCTGCCCGACCAGTTCCTCAAGATCGGGCAGCGGTTCTTGGGCCGCGAGATCGGCGCGGTCGAGGTCGTGTCCGCCGGCGCCGTTTAGGGTGCCGTTCGTCAAGCGTTGTCTTGGTGCGTCGAAGAGTCGAATTCTTCGAGTGTGAGCTTGCCGTCCTCCAGCCGACCGTAGGTGCGGTGCTGGATCCAATCACCGAGATTTAGATAGATCCCGTCTTCGGTGGTCAAGAGCTCCGGGCGGTGGACATGGCCCGCGACGACGACGTCGTATCCGTCGCTGGACAACACTGCGCGCGCGGCGGAGCGGAGTCGATCTTCGTGGATGACCTGTGCTTCGGGTCGATGTGAGCGACGGCTCAGAGTGCTCGTGCGCGCCGCCAGCCAGCGACCAATGCGGGGTCCCAGGTGCCGAAAACCGAAGATCGCCGCCGGATGGTGTAGCACCGCGCGAACGACGCGGTATGTTCCGCGCGTGCCGCCCAGCGCGTCGCCGTGGCATAGCAGGAGTCTCATTCCTTCGACGACGAGTGTGTAGGGGTCGTCGATCAGCTCGAGCCCGACGATTGTCTCGAGGTAACCCGGGTGGCGAGTGGTGCGGGCCCAGTAATCGTGGTTTCCGCCCATGAAGGCGATACCCGCGCCGCGGCGAGTCGCCGCCGCGAGCGCCGCCAGTACGGGGCCGTAATTGGCCGGGGGCGGGGTGCCAAAATCGAACCAGAAATCGAAGACATCACCCAGTAAGTACAATCGGTCGCCGCGGCGCAGTTGATCGATAAACGCCACCAGATCCTGTCTCTTGTGCGACTCGATCGACTCCTCGTCGCCGCCGAGGTGAGCATCAGAGAGGAAGTATATGACCGACATCGGTCCGCAACTTAGCAATCGCGTAGGCGCGCCGTGAGCCAGCCGCTCGATCGGACTGATAGCGATCGTGAGTTCGGACCGCGGCGCGGCTTGTGGCAGCGGATCAAAGACGTTGCCCTGATGGACGTCGCGGTGCTCGTCAAGGGCGTCGACGCCGCCGCACTCGAGCAGTTCGAGGAGCGGCTGCTGGGCGCCGACTTCGGGGTCTCGGCGACGCTCTATCTGGTGGATGAGCTCAACGCTGAGTCAAAAAAGGGAAAGCTGAGGAGTGCGGAAGATTATCAAGCGTTTCTCGGAGCTCGCGTTGAGCAACTGCTGACGACCGAACGTGAACGCGATCTGGCGGTTGCTGCCAGCCCACCCACCGTTGTGCTGGTGGTTGGCGTCAACGGGGTCGGCAAGACGACCACCGCGGCGCGACTTGCACGCAGGCTCCAGGCGGCGGGCGAGAGCGTGCTGTTGGCGGCCGCCGACACGTTCCGCGCTGGTGCTATCGAGCAGGTGAAAGCGTGGGGCGCGAAGCTCGATGTGCCGGTTGTTTCGGGGGCCGCCGGTGGTGACCCGGCGGCGGTGGTGTTTGACGCGATCGAAGCGGCGTCGAGTCGCAAGCTGTCGCACGTGATAGCCGATACGGCTGGACGGCTCCACACCCAGGGAGACCTGATGGCCGAACTCGAGAAGGTCGTTAGGGTGGCGGCATCCCGCATCGACGACGCGCCACACGAGGTGCTGTTGTGTCTCGACGCCACAACCGGCCAGAACGCGGTCGCTCAGGCCAAGGTGTTTGGAAGCCGGCTGCCGGTCACCGGGCTGGTCGTGTGCAAGCTGGATGGCACCGCGCGCGGGGGCGTAGTGGTGGCGGTCCAGCGCGATCTTGAAGTGCCGATCAAGTACGTAGGTCTGGGCGAGGGGCCTGATGATCTCATCCCATTCGATCCGCATCGCTTCGCGGAAGGGTTGGTCCGCTGAACGACAAGATGCGCCTCGATACGGCGGTGCGGTTTCTGCCGGGCGTCGGGCCGCGACGGGCGGAAGACCTCGCGCGTCTCCAGATCACGAACATCGGCGAGCTCCTGCACCATTATCCGCGCGACTACTTCGATGCCCGGGAAGTGATTCCATTGTCACGGCTCACGGTCGGGGAAACGGTCAGCGTCGAGGGACACGTGCAAGCGATCGGCAAGCGCCGTCTCAAGGGCCATCGGACGCTCGTCACGGCGCTGCTCGATGATGGCACGGCCGCGGTCGAAGTCGTGTGGTTCAACCAGCCGTGGGTCGCCGACCGAATCCAGCGCGGCGACGAGCTTCGGATCATCGGTTCGGTGAACCGATTTGGCAATCGGGTCAACATCGCGCCCAGCGAGTTCGAGAAACTCGATGCCAGCGAGGGGCCGAGCGCTGCCATCCTGCCGATCTACCCGCTGACTCAAGGCGTATCCCAACGCATGTTGCGGCGCTGGACCAGAACCGCGCTCGATCGCCTGGGCGAGATCGAAGACCCGTTGCCGGACGGACTACTCGATCAGCATGACTTGCCACCGCTCGGCGAGGCGTTGACCAACCTCCATTACCCCGAGACACCGGTTGACCGAGATCGAGCCCGGCGTCGCTTTATCTGGGCGGAGTTCTTCTGGTGGGAACTTCGACTCGCGCTCAAGGCTGTGTTGCGACGCCGACCCGACACCGGCATCGCGATGGGGGATGAAGGCCAGCTCGTCCCGCTCCTCGGAAAGAGCCTGTCTTTCGAGCTCACCCGGGCTCAGCGCCGGGTGTTGTCGGACATCCTCCGCGACATGCGCTCGGCGCGCCCGATGAACCGCTTGCTGCAGGGCGACGTTGGGTCGGGTAAGACGATCGTGGCGCTACTGGCGCTCTTGCGAGCGGTCGAGAACGGGTACCAAGGGGCGCTCATGGCGCCGACCGAGATCCTGGCCGAACAGCACGCCAGGAAGTTGAGTGCGCTTCTAGAGCCGTTGCCGGTTCAAACAGCGCTGCTGACCGGTGCCGTGACCGGACGCGAGCGTGAGACGGTACTCGCCGGATTGGCGACCGGTGAGCTAGACGTCGCGATCGGGACACACGCGCTCATCCAGGAGGGTGTAGAGTTCGCGCGGCTTGGTTTGGCGATCGTCGACGAGCAACACCGATTCGGCGTGGCGCAGCGTCTCGCGTTGACCCACAAAGGCGGCCACCCCGATGTGCTCGTTATGACCGCGACGCCGATTCCGCGCTCGCTCGCGCTCACGTTCTACGGCGACCTGGACGTTTCGAGGCTGGACGAGATGCCGCCCGGCAGACAGCCGGTCACGACGCGGTTAGTACCGCAAAGCCGTCGTGCTGAGATGTACCAGTTCATCGAGCGCTGTCTCGAGGTCGGGCAGCAAGGTTATGTCGTCTATCCACTGGTCGAGGAGTCGGAGGCGATGGATCTGAAGGACGCGACCAGCGGGTACGAGAGCCTGGCCCGGCGGTTCGAGGGTAGCAATGTGGCTCTCATTCACGGCCGCCTGAGCAGCGACGACAAAGAACGCGTGATGCGTGAGTTTGACGACGGTCACATCGATCTCTTGGTGGCGACGACCGTCATCGAGGTCGGGGTCGACGTCGCCAACGCGACGTTCCTCGTCGTCGAGCACGCCGAACACTTTGGTCTCTCGCAGCTCCACCAGCTTCGCGGTCGCATTGGGCGCGGGGATCAGCGGTCGCGTTGCTTCCTGTTGCTGTCCCCCGGAGCGGGTCGAACGGCTCGCGAGCGGGTTCGGGTATTGACCAGCCAGAACGATGGTTTCGTGATCGCCGAGGAAGATCTGCGATTGCGTGGCCAAGGCGACGTCTTCGGGACGCGTCAACATGGCGTGCCGGACTTTGCCATCGCTGACATCGATCGCGACGTTGAGCTGCTGGCGGTTGCCCGTGACGCTGCATTCGACGTCGTCGACTCCGACCCCGAGCTCGTGCGCCCAGAGCATGACCGCCTGCGGCGGTGGTTGACCGAGCTCGAGACCCGGGATCGAGAGCTCGCGCGTCAGGGCTGAAAGAGCCCGTCTTCGCTTGACCGATTTGCAATCCGTCGGCTAGGTTTGCTCATGTGAACTACGCCGTAATCCTCGCCGGCGGGGTGGGAGAGCGCTTCTGGCCGGCGTCGACGCCCGAAATGCCCAAACAGCTCCTTGCGCTCATCTCCGACAAGTCGATGCTGCTGGAAACGGCCGAACGACTGAACGGTGTAGTCGCGGCCGACCACCAGTATGTCTTCACCAACGCCGCACTCTTGGATGCTGTGGCTGCGGAGTGTCCCGGGGTGCCAGCGGCGATGTTGGTCGGTGAGCCCGAGGGCAAGAATACCGCCCCCGCGATCGGGCTGGCGGCCGGTCTGGTGGCCGCGAGTGATCCCGATGGGGTGTTGCTCGCGTTGCCCGCGGATCACGCGGTCGCAAACGTGGAAGCGTTCCGAGAGAGCACCCAGACCGCTTTCCAAATCGCTGCCGAAAACGACGTGTTGGTGCTCTTTGGGGTGGTACCGGACCGGCCCGAGGTAGGTTACGGATACGTGGAGCGCGGATCGACCCTTGGCCCCGGGGCTGAGGAGGGCTTTGAGGTGGCGGCGTTTATGGAAAAGCCGGACGCCAAGACGGCTCGGGATTTCTACGCTGGTGGACGTCACTATTGGAACAGTGGGTTGTTCTGCGGTCAAGCGCGGGTGTTTCTGGCTGAGTACGAGAAGCACCTGCCGCTGATGCACCGGGCGATCGGGGTCGCCGTTCGGGATTGGGATGATGATCCGGCAACCGCTTGCGAGCGGTACTACGCGACCGTTGAATCAACTTCGATCGATTATGGAATCATGCAGAAGACCGATCGTGCGGTCGTTCTTCCGGCGGCTGATTGGGGCTGGGACGACGTCGGCTCGTGGGAGGCGCTCGCTCGTTGGGTGAAGACGTCGCCCGAGGGCAACACCCAGCTGGGGGATTGCCTTCTCGAGGAGTGTCGAGACGTCATCGCGTTCTGTCGTCACGGACAGGTGGCAGCGCTCGGCGTTTCAGACTGTGTCATCGTGCGCACTGAGGAGGCGACACTCGTCGTCAGTCGTGACATGCTCGACAGGCTGAAGTCCTTTGTGCGGGTGGCAACGGCAGATCGCCCAGACCGATGAAGGCGACGACTCTGGCATCATCGATCCTGATCGCGGCCGCGGCGTGTGCGTCTCCCTATCGTGACACTCCACCCGAGACCACCGCCCGACGCCCTGCCGCTGAACGTCCGACCCCCGTCGAAGACGCGCCGACATTGGAGCCCCAGCCCACTCTCCGTGAGGTCGACGACGAACCGATAGGCATTGCCGACGCGTCGGAGCAAACGTTGGTTGGCTCCGTCACGGCGGATGGGACATTCCATGCAGATACACTTGCGGGTGCCCAGCCCGATACTTCGCGAGTCGTGCGCGAAACAGTCGTAACCGGTGCAATCCGCTCGACGACCGGTGTGGGTCCCTTGGCCACCGGTTACCGCGTGCAGGTGTTTGCCGCCCGCGATCGGGACGTGGCGGCCGATGCCGTCCGTCGCCTGCGCGAGCAGCAGGTCACCGATCCGGTTTATATGGAGTGGGTCGACCCTTGGTACAAGGTACGGGTCGGTGACTTCACCGATCGGGAGTCGGCCGAGCAGTTGCGCGGCCGGCTGGTCGAGCTTGGATTCCCCGAGGCGTGGATCGTTCGTACGACGATTCGGACCGCCCGTTGAGCGCCGTCCCGCTCGTTATTTGTGATCCGGAGCGCTCACCGTTTTGGCCGCTTGCCGAGACGCGACCGGTGGCTGAGTTGCTGGCTGGAACGCGCTCTTTTCGTCGGCGGTGGGAAGCGCACACCGGTCCCGTCGCAATGGTCTCTTGTGATCCGGAGGTGACCGGATGTGCCTTCCGCGCGAACGAGCGGCCAGTTTTGAATTCATGGCCCGCAGCCGATAGCGGCGTGCGGGTCGCGATCGCCAGTTGGGTCCCGCCCCGCGATTGGCGCTTTGGGGCCGAGATGGCCGAGTACCGCGTCGGAAACCGACCTGTGGCCTGGCAGCTCGACCCGACGCTCGCGCGCGAGGCCGCGGAGCTCGACGGTGGCCCGGTCGCTCTGGCGGAGTGGTTGTCGGCCCTGAATCTCCCGGCAGTGGAAACCGGTGGTCGAGTCTTCGACTCGCTGTGGGCGATGGTCGAGGCCAACGCCGAGCTGATCCAGCGCGACGCTGAGGAGTTCACGACCGCGGAAACGGTTACCGGGGTCGATCCCGTGGCGCTGCTCGGCGACGGTCTCAAGGTCCAGCGGGACGTGACGATCGGTCCCTTTGTCGCGCTCGACACAGAGCCCGGTCCGATCGTGCTAGGCACCGGAGTCAGGGTCGCGCCCCACACCCTGCTCGAGGGCCCGCTGTACGTCGGTCCCGGCAGCGTCATCCTCGGTGGGCGGGTCGGCGGCGGTACTTCGATCGGAGCGGGTTGCCGTATCCGAGGTGAGGTCGAAGCGTCGATCGTCCAGGGGTTCTCCAACAAAGCGCACGACGGTTTCGTTGGCCACTCGGTTCTGGGCGCGTGGGTCAACCTCGGCGCCGGCACAACCACCAGTGATCTCAAGAACACCTACGGACCGGTTCGGTTAACTGGACCCGATGGCACGATCGACACCGGTGTTCTGAAGTTGGGCGCCTTTCTCGGCGATCACGTCAAGACCGGGATCGGGTCGCTGTTGACGACCGGCGCTCGGTTCGGGGTCGGTACTCACTTCTTTGGCGGTCGACGCGTCTCACCCACCTTCCTGCCTGACTTCTGCTGGTTCGATGGCGACGAGCAGCAGCCGGTGCGGCTAAAAGCGTTCTTGCGAACAGCGGAAAAAGTGATGGGTCGGCGTGATCAGGTGCTGACCGAGGAGGAACGAGTGATGCTCGAAGCCTTGCACCGGCTAGGGACGACGCCCGGCTGAGATCCCACGAGGCAGGTTGCTGCTCACGTCCAACAATCACTAAACTTTTGTTTTTGTGCATCTTATTACAGCGCTTGGCGCCCCTCCCACACCACGCGAAACCACTGAACGCATGCGTATTCTCATAACCGGCATCGAGGGTTTCGTCGGGCGGCACCTGGCTGCTCGGTTGGGGGCCGACGGTCACACCGTGGTAGGGTCGGTCTACCGGTCTGCGTCGACGATCAGTGGGGCCGAAGAGGTGACTCAGCTCGACATCCGCGACCGTATCGGCGTTAGCGCTGCGATCACCGACGCGCGACCTGACGTCGTCGTGCACCTGGCCGGGGAGACGAGCGTTGGCGAGTCTTTCCGCGACCCCACGACGACGTTTGATGTCAACGCGGTAGGTGCGATAAACGTTTTGGAGGCATGCCGCGAGGCATCTGTGGGCCGGATTCTGCTGGTGACGTCATGCGAAGTGTACGGCGATCCGGATCCGAGTCAGGGCCTGATCGTCGAAACTGCTCCGTTGGTCCCGATCAACCCGTATGGCGTGAGCAAGGTCGCCCAAGATGTCCTGGGGTATCAGTATTGGCGCAGCTTTGAGGTCCCGGTGGTCCGCGCGCGGCCGTTTCCGCACACCGGGCCGGGGCAGGCCAGTCAGTACTTGTTTCCATCGGTGGCGCGACGGATCGCGCTAGCCGAGACGGGCCACGGGCCGGCGACCATCAGCGTCGGAAACGTCGCCACCATTCGCGACTTGCTGGATGTTCGCGACGTAGTCGAGGCGTACGTCGGTCTGATCGAGACCGGTGAACCTGGTGCGGTGTACAACGTGTGTTCCGGAAAGGAGCATCGATTGGTCGAAGCTCTTGAAATGCTATGCGAGCTCGCGGAGACGCCGGTGCGAATCGAGGTCGATTCGGGACAGCGCCGGCCGGCTGACTTTGCGTGGATGGTGGGTGACCCTACCGAGCTAAAAGCAGCCACGGGTTGGCGGCCTCGCGTCCATTGGGAGCAGACGATGCGAGATCTGCTGTCGGATATGCGTGCGAGAATCGATGCCAACGCGCCGATCGAGGTGGTGAAGGGCGATGTTTAGGCAGGCAACCATGCGGTCTCTTCTGGTCGTCGTTACGGTTCTCTTCGCGGCTACCGCGTGCGACGAGGAGAATCCGTTTCGGACCGTAGAGCCGGTCGTCAACGAGGGAAACGACCAAGTGTGGGAGATCGCTTTGCCGGGGTTCCCGAGTGGTTGGGATTTTTCCTCCGGTGAACGGTTCTTTGTCGGGACCAGCGAGATCGGCAGCACCTTCGGGACATGGGTCCTCGACTCGCGTGCCGACGGCACTCTGATCTTTCGGCCGTTCTCGACGCTCGCACCCAACCTGTCTTTTATCCGAACCGGAATCATCGACCTCGGCACCGTGCCTTTTGATGCGGTCGAGAGCGCACCGGCGGGTGGATACAGCTCGGTCAACGATTCGGCCGGCGTGCCGGCGATCGAGGGACACACCTACGCTTTTCGGATCAGCTTCGTTGCCACCGGCGGCGTCGTGCCGATCAACTACGCCAAGCTCTCGGTGATCGACGCAGGTCAGGAGTTCGCTGGGGACCCGAACTCGCGGTTCGTACGTTTCGAGTGGGCCTACCAGGTTCAACCCCTCAATCGCCGACTCGCAGCGGATTTGTAATGCTCGATCTGCGGCTGCTAAGGACCGATGCCGATCGACTGCGAAGCGGAATCGCCAAGCGGGGCGAGACGATTGACATCGATCGGTTGGTAGCACTCGACGCCGAGCATAGGCAGGCTCTAAGCGAGGTTGAGAAGCTGAAGGCCGAGCGCAACGCCCGCTCGAAGGAGATCGGCAAACTGCTGGCGGCTGGGGATCAGGAAGACGCCGAGTCGCTGAAGTCCACCATGCGCCAAGTCAGTGAGCGCATCAAGGAACTCGACGAGCGCTCGGAAACGCTCAAAGGGAACCTCGATGGATGGTGGCTCGAGATTCCCAATCTTCCGCACGAAACGGTTCCCGCGGGCGGTGTCGAGCGGAACGAAATCGTCCGCACGTGGGGAACGCCTCGCGAGCTGGACTTCGCGCCCCGGCCGCATTGGGATCTCGGTGACGGATTGGGAGTGCTCGATATGGGGCGAGCGGCCAAGATCTCGGGCTCCGGGTTCGTCGGGCTGATCGGCGACGGAGCGGCGTTATCGAGAGCATTGATCGCTTTCATGCTCGATCACCATCGCGAGACCGGCTATCTGGAGATCGCGCCGCCGGTGTTGGTAAACCCGGCGACCGCCACCGCGACCGGGCACCTGCCGAAGTTCGAGGATCAGCTCTACGCGGTCGAGCGCGACGAGCTGTACCTCATCCCGACCGCGGAGGTACCGATCATGGGCTGGCACCGTGACGAGATCCTGTCCGCCGATGTGCTGCCGCTTCGCTACTGTTCCTACACGCCCTGTTTTCGACGCGAAGCCGGTGCGCACGGAAGCGACACGCGTGGCTTGATACGCGTCCATCAGTTTGACAAAGTGGAGCTCGTCAAGATCACGCGTCCCGATGACTCGTACGATGAGCTCGAATCGCTGACTACGGATGCAGAGTGGGTCCTACAGGCGCTCGATTTGCCGTACCGGGTCGTGTTGCTGGCCGCCGGTGACATGGGAAACGCCGCCGCCAAGACATATGACCTCGAGGTGTGGTCGCCCGGCGTCGAGAAGTGGCTCGAGGTGTCGTCGTGCTCCAACTGTGAGGCGTATCAGGCGCGGCGTGGTAACCTGCGGTATCGATCCGAATCGAACGACGGAGTTCGATTTCCACACACGCTCAACGGATCTGCGGTTGCGCTGCCGCGCACGTTAATCGCGATCTTCGAGAACTATCAGAACGCCGACGGCTCTTTGACGGTGCCGACCGTGTTGCGTCCCTACCTTGGGGGGCGCGAGACCCTGGCTCCGGGCCGATGAATCTCGACCGCGGCCCCCAGCATCGGCCGCGGATCTGGCCGATCGTCGCCATCGTCGCCACGATCGCGCTGTTCGGTGGATACGTGTGGTATACGCGGGCCCTGGTATCCGACATCCGGCAAGACACCGAGCGCCTGGCGACGTTGTACGCGAGGGCGTTGAGGATCTCGTCGCCGGAGGACGCTCAGATCCTCGTCTTCGAAGAAGTCATACAAGAGTTCCCCTACCCGGTTGTTCTCACCGACCCGGAAGGCAACCCGCTCGCTTTCCGTAATCTGGCGAAGCTCGAGATCGCGAATGAGACCGGCCCATGGTCACCCGCTGAACGGCTTGCGTTGCGCCAGGAGACGGCGCGTATGGATCGCATCGCCGACCCCTATGCGGTCACCGATGAAACAGGCGCGATCATTCAGCAGATCCACGTGAGCGAGGCCGGCACCATTACGTTGCTCAGGTACTTGCCTTACATCCAAGGTCTCGGGTTGGCGACGATCGGTTTGATCGCGTTCTGGCTGATCCGGTACAACTTGCGGGTGCAACGCGGACAGATCTGGGTCGCCATGGCTCGTGAGAGCGCGCACCAGCTGGGAACGCCGATTTCGTCACTGTATGGCTGGGTCGAGCTCTTGCGTGCCGAGCGCAAGGCGGTCGCTGTGACGGGAACCAGCGGCGGTGAACCGGAAGTCGACGCCGCGATGGCACTTGACGCTATGGAACAGGACGTCGACCGGTTGTCGAAGGTCGCCAACCGTTTCGAGCTGATTGGCCGACAACCACAGTTGACCCGTATCGACGTAACCGACGTGATGCGCGATCTGGAACAGTACTGCCGCGCTCGGTTGCCACACCGCGGCAAATCGATCCGACTGATCACCGAGTTCGAGGCTGTGCCTCCGGTTGCCGCCAACCTGACATTGCTCGAATGGGCGTTGGAGAACTTGGTCAAAAACGCGGTCGACGCGCTTGAGGATCGAGGCGGGGAGATCACGCTCAGAACCGCTCGCGATGCGGCGAGTAAGACCGTCGAGGTCGAGGTGTCTGACGATGGGCCCGGTATTCCACGCGCGCTGCGGAAGAGGATCTTCGAAACCGGCGTGTCGACCAAGCCTCAGGGCTGGGGGGTCGGGCTCTCGCTATCCCGTCGTATCGTCGAGGACTATCACGGCGGGAGCCTAGACTTGGTGACGACAGATGATGCGCTGGGCACGACGTTCCGGATCACCCTGCCAGTGGCCAAATCGTGACCCACTCGCTGCTCGAAGAACTCAACCCGACCCAGCGAGCGGCCGTCGAGCACGGACCGGGGCCGCTGCTCATTCTCGCCGGTGCCGGCAGTGGCAAAACCCGCGTGCTCACGCATCGCGTCGCGTACATGATCGACGCTCACGATGTCGATCCGGCCAACATTCTGGCGGTCACGTTCACTAACAAGGCGGCCCAGGAGATGCGCGAACGGATCGTGCGCCTTCTGATCGACCGCCCGGATGGCATTCAGGGCGTCTGGGTCGGAACGTTCCACTCGGTGTGTGCGCGCGTGCTCCGCATCATCGCCGATCGCTTCGACTACCCGCGCTCGTTCACGATATATGATAGCGACGACACGCTGCAGCTCATCAAGCGCGTGATGGACGACATGAGTTGGTCGATCGGCTCGGTTGATGCCTACGGAGTTCGGCGTCGAATATCGGATGCCAAGAATCAGTTGTTGTCGCCCGACGAGTATGCTGCCACCCATCGCGGGCACGTTGAAGAGGCGATAGCCGAAGCGTATCGCGAATACCGCCGCGCGTTGCGAGCCAACCGGGCGTTCGACTTCGATGACTTGCTGATGGAAACGGTGGTCGCGCTGCGCGACGACGAGCGGCTGCTGGCCGGGTATCGTCGCAAGTTCCGGCACGTGCTGGTGGACGAGTACCAAGACACCAATCACGCCCAATACCAATTGGTTCGACTGCTAACCGCCGAGCATCGCTCGATCACCGTCGTTGGCGACGACGATCAATCGATCTACGGGTGGAGAGGAGCGGATATCACGAACATCCTGTCGTTCGAGGACGATTACCCCGAAGCCACCGCCGTTCGACTCGAGCAGAACTACCGCTCCACCCAAACGATCCTCGAGGCCGCCCACGCAGTCGTGGTCAAGAACCGTGAGCGCAAGGCCAAGAAGCTGTGGACCGATCGCGAGGGCGGTGATCCTCTCCACGTCCACGCCGCGGCGGATGCTGGCAGTGAGGCGGGTTGGGTCGCGAAGACGATTCGCCGGCTCGAGAGAGATGGATATCGTGCCAACGATGTCGCCGTTCTCTACCGCACAAACGCTCAGTCGCGAGCCTTGGAAGAGGGGATGCGTCGGCGCGGGCTGCCGTACGTAATCGTCGGTGGGACGCGGTTCTACGAGCGGCTCGAGATAAAAGACGCGATCGCCTACTTGCGTGTCTTGTCGAACCCCGCGGACGACTGGTCGATGACACGTGTCTTGAAGGTTCCCAAGCGCGGAGTCGGCCCCACTACGCTGCAGCTGCTGGAGGACGTTGCCGCCGAGCGGGGCGTACCGCTGTCCGTTGCGATCGGCGACCCGATGACGGGCCTCGGGGTCAATGCACCCACGGTCGAGGCGCTGAGCAATCTGGCTGACCTGCTGCGGGAGTTTCGGGCTCGCGCGGCCGACGAACCGGCCGGGGTTTGGGTGGCCGAATACTTCGAGCGTGTTGGGCTCTTCGCTCACTACCGGGCGTCGAGCGACCCGCGACGCGAGGAGCGACTCGAGAACCTCCACGAGCTGGTGGCCGGTGTGCAGACGTTCAGCGGAGAGCACGGGGAAGAAGGCGGTGGCCTCGGCGCGTTTCTGGAGGAGGTAAGCCTCTTGACCGATATCGATCAAGCCAACCTCAGCGGCGGCGTGGTGACGCTCATGACGCTGCACAACGCCAAGGGGTTGGAGTTTCCGATCGTCTTTCTGACCGGATGCGAAGAGGGGCTCTTCCCGCTCTCCCGCGCCATCGATTCGCCACGCGAGTTCGAGGAGGAGCGGAGGTTGTTTTACGTGGGCTTGACGCGCGCGAAGGACAAAGTTTTTCTGGTGTACGCCTACGAGCGATATCGCTGGGGCCAGGCCTCGGCCGGCGGGCCGTCACCCTTCTTGCTCGAGTTGCCTGAGCAGCTGATCGAGTGGGACGAAGAACCGCTATCCGGTTGGGGTGGCTCGTACGGCCGGCGAGTGTCAGCGCAAGATGGCGCCGGGGGAGCGGCTTCGGCCTGGGACACGCTCGCGGTTGACGATGTGCCGGCTGAATTGACCGCCCAGGACGTATCGGACTTGGCGCCCGATTACCGACCCGGAGAGCGCGTCCAGCACAACGAGTTTGGCGCGGGCACGATTTTGGGTGTGAACGGCGCGGGCCGCGATCTAAAGGTCACTGTGCGTTTTGATCGTGGAGGTGAGAAGCGGTTGGTGGCTCGGTTCGCGCGACTCGAGAAGGAGTGGTGAGCGTCCACCGGTGCGATCCACGAGGGGAAAGGGCACTCTGCGAGCGACTCGCAGGTATGAGGCCCTGAGCCGCGCTCGCCGATCTCCCGCTACGGAGATTCCCCCTTGAAACGGCTTGGATATTGCAGGATAATCGGGGAGCGCTAACGTCGATATTCTCAAACTAGGGCCCTGTCCAAATGACCGCTAAGCATCCCATTTGCACCCTTTTGGGTGCCTTTCTTTTCGCCATCGCCGGCGGCGATGCGTTGGCTCAGTCAGGCTCGACCCACAACACGGCCCCGGCCGCCAACGCCAAGATCATCGGCACCGTGTTCGACAGCGAAAGCCGCGAGCCACTGATCGGCGGCATGGTGATGATCGACGGAACGGGGCTCGGTAACGTCACCAACAACGACGGCTATTACTTCATCACCGATGTGCCGAGCGGTGTGGTGACGATTCGGGCCGAGTACCTCGGCTACGCTTCGATATCGCGAGAGCTCGAAATTCCGGCGGGAGAGACGCTGACCGTCGACTTTGGCTTGCCCAGCGAGGTCGTGCTCGCCGACGCGATCCTGGCGGTTGTCGAGCGCGAGCCCATCCCGATCAGCGAGAGCATCGACAAGTCGTACACGATGACCTCGGAGATCCAAGTCAACGTGCCCGATGCGCTGCCTGAGGAGACGTGTCGCGCTCCGGTGATCGTGCACGGCTCGTACATCGTGAACGGAAAATGGCAGATGCAGGCTTCGGTCGGGCAGCTCATATGTGGCAATCAGCGCATCGAGTGCCGTCCGGTGGTCGTCTATCAACCCCTCGATGGCAGCGACCCCACGGTCGTCACCGAAGCGACCGAAACACCGACTGGCGAGCCGCAGTAACCAACCCACAAATCAGCTTTAGCTAGCCAGCGCTGCCAGCCGCGGTGGCGGTCTGTATCTTGGCGTCTGCCATGAAGATCACACCCGAAGAGGTACGCCACATCGCGCGTCTGGCGCGGCTCGAGCTGACCGCCGATGAAGTCACTCGGTTTCAGGTCGAGCTGTCGCAGATCTTGGACTACGTGGCCCAGCTGGAGGACATCGAAAGCGATGTATCGGCCGAGCCACCACCCCCCGATCAACCGCTCCGACAGGATGTCGTCAAGCCCTGCGCCGATCCATCAACGCTGCATCGCCAGGCACCCGATTTCGTCGATGGTCTGTTCCGTGTCCCGAGGGTCGTCGAGTGACCCCCACCGTGTCTGCTACCGCGATCTCGGCGGACGTCCGGAGCGGTGAAACGAGCGCCGTCGATGTCGTCGATGGTGCGTTAGAACGCGTCGCAGACCTGGACCTGAACGCTTTCTTGTCGGTGCGCGCTAAAGCGGCGCGGACGGATGCCGCCGATGTCGATCGTCGAGTCGCCGAAGGCGAGTCGCTGGCGCTGGCTGGTGTCCCGGTCGCCGTGAAAGACAACATCGCGTTGAGGGATGGTCCGACCACCTGTGGCTCGCGACTTCTCGAACCGTACGTCTCTCCGTATGACGCTACCGTGGTGATGCGCCTCAAAGCCGCGGGAGCGGTGGTCGTCGGCAAGACGAACCTGGACGAGTTCGCAATGGGATCATCGACTGAGAACTCGGCGTACGGACCGACTCGCAATCCACACGATCGGGATCGCGTGGCGGGCGGTTCCTCGGGTGGGTCGGCGGCCGCCGTCGCAGCCGGGGCCGTGCCCATCGCGCTGGGCAGCTCGACCGGTGGCTCGGTGCGCCAGCCGGCGGCGTTCTGCGGGGTCGTCGGCGTCAAACCGACGTACGGGCGCGTCTCGCGTTACGGGTTGGTCGCGTTTGGTTCGAGCTTCGACCAGATAGGAACCTTGGCGACCTCAGTCGAGGATGCGGCACGACTACTGGAAGTCGTGGCCGGTTCGGATCCATTGGATGCCACCACGCGTCCCGAGCCAGTTGAAGAACTGGCCGCTGATATCGACAGTTGGGAGCCACGCGGGGCTCGAATCGGGTGGCCCAAGGAGTACTTTGCCACCGGGTTGGACCCGGATATCCGTCGCGCGTGCGAAACAGCGCTCCAGCGACTGGCAGCCGGCGGCGCGGAGATCGTCGAGGTGTCGTTGCCACACACGGAAAGCGGAGTGGCCGTCTACTACATCGTCGCTATCGCCGAAGCTTCGTCGAACCTGGCTCGGTACGACGGCGTGCGGTATGGCTTTCGGGCACCATCCGATGACCTGCAGTCGATGTATTTCCGCACCCGGGCTGCGTTTGGCGCCGAGGTAAAGCGCCGCATCATGCTTGGTACCTACGTATTGTCGGCCGGCTACTACGAGGCGTTTTACGGCAAGGGCACGGCGGTACGCGCTCGGATCACGTCCGATTTCGATGCTGCGTGGGATCAGGTCGATGCGCTGGTCGCACCGACAACACCGACGCCGGCGTTCAAAATCGGCGAGAAGATCGAAGACCCGCTCGAGATGTACTTGAACGATATCTACACCGTTAGCGCCAACTTGGCGGGGATACCAGCGATCTCGATCCCATACGGGGCGATCGATGGATTGCCGATTGGCGTACAGCTTATGGGGCCGCCGCTGAGCGAGCGCCGGTTGTTCGAGGTCGCTCGATTCCTCGAGCGCGATGTCGATTCCGGGTCGAGCCCGTGAAGGCGGCTGAGCTGGACTTGGTGCTCGACCGCTACGAGCCGGTGATCGGCCTGGAGGTGCATGCGCAGCTCAAGACCGCGAGCAAGATCTTCTGCGGGTGTGCAACGACGTACGGGGCGCCACCCAACACTCAGGTTTGCCCCGTGTGCCTGGGTTATCCGGGTGTCCTGCCGGTCTTGAACGCTGGTGCCGTCGAGTTGGCGGTTACCGCCGCGCTGGCGCTCGGCTGCATCGTGCACGAGACGTCGCTCTTCGCTCGCAAGCACTACTTCTACCCCGATCTTCCGAAGGGATACCAGATCTCGCAGTTCGATCGACCGTTGGCGACCGGCGGCTCGCTAGCGATCGTACTCGACGACGACGCGGAGAAGTCGATCGGCATCACTCGGGTCCACCTCGAAGAAGACGCCGGTAAGTCGATGCACACCGAGTCCGGCACGTTGGTCGATTTCAATCGCTGCGGAACCCCGTTGATCGAGATCGTGAGCGAGCCTGATCTTCGTAGTCCACGCGAGGCGTACTTGTATCTACGGTCCCTCAAGCAAACCCTCGAGTATCTCGAGGTGTCCGATTGCAACATGGAGGAGGGCAGCCTGAGGTGTGACGCCAACGTATCACTTCGCCCTGTGGGTAGGTCCGAGTTTGGCACCAAGACCGAGGTCAAGAACGTCAACTCGTTCCGCTATGTAGAGGATGCGCTGACGTTCGAGATCGAACGCCAGGCTCGATTGTTGGAGGCCGGGGAGCAGGTCGTTCACGAGACACGGCTCTGGGATAGTGGGCGCGGGGAAGCTCGACCGATGCGCTCCAAGGAGGAGTCACACGACTACCGCTACTTCCCCGAGCCTGATCTCGAGCCGTTGGCGGTTGACGCCATGATGAGCGAAGGGATTCGGTCACGGTTGCCGGAGATGCCCCGGGTCCGCGCGGCCAGGTTGGTCACTGAACACGGGCTGCCGGCGTACGATGCTGACGTGCTAACGGCGACCCGCGCACTGGCTGATTACTACGAGGCAGTGGTCGAGCTATTCAATAGGCCTAAGGAAGTATCGAACTGGGTCATGGGCGAGGTCTTGCGGTTGGCCAACGAGCGCGGTCAAGCAGTTCGGCTCGAGCCAACTCCACAACCGATCGCGCCTGCGGATCTGGCGGGGCTCCTCGAGAACAAGCAAGCAGGGAAAATCTCAGGCAGCGCGGCCAAGGAAGTCTTGGCGATCATGGTCGAGGAGGGTGGGGGTGATCCTCTCGCCATTATCAAAGGCCGCGATCTTGAGCAGATTTCCGACGCAGCCACGCTGGAGACCGAGATTGAAGCCGTGATCGAAGCCCATCCCGAGGAAGCGGAAGCGTATTGCGGAGGTAAAGTGGGGTTGCTGGGTTTCTTTGTGGGTCAGGTGATGAAACGGACCAAGGGCCAAGCGAATCCCGAGCTGGTCAACCAGATCCTGCGCAGAAAGCTAGGCTAGCGAGTAAGCGAAAGCTGACCAGAAACGGTCGACGTCGCACGGGTCGAGATGGTTCGCTGACGATGCGGGCCACGGCGGCTCGGGGAAATGTTCCTGGACCCGGCGCTCGATCATCGCCTGCGTTCTGGCGCGGGTTGCGAAAACCCGGGTTGCGTTGTTCAAAGTGAGCGTCGAGATCGGCGCGCTGGCTAGATCGCGCGTCGTCTCGCGGCGTGCAGCGCGAAAGTGTCCGCGCCGGAGCTGCTTCGCCAAAGCCAATCGCTCGCGTCCGATCGGGTCGAGTTGCCGTGACAGGCTGGATCCGCCCAACGTCAACAGGTCACGCACGTAGGCGAGCGTCAGTTCAAGGTGCCGATCCACGGTTTCTGGGGTCAGTTCCCACCGCGAACCATACGCCATCCGGACCCACGGGTTGTTCCAGCGCTCGCGATTGGACAAATGGATAATGTGCTGGAAGATCCGCTTGTTGGTTTGAAACGAGAAAAACGGTTGGGTGAGAACTTGCTCGAGCAATGCGTCGGGCTCGGCGTGATCATCGGTCACGATCTCACGCGCCAGGCGTAGGAACTCATCGCCAAGCTGGGTGTCGAAGCGGTACTCCCAATAAGTGTGGCCGAGCTTCTTGACGTGCGGCGTCGATACCAGCTGCCGAGGAACAAACACGTTGTGGGCGATTGTATCCGCTGCCAGGTGGCTCAGGTAGCCCAGTGCGAACGCCTGCAATTCGGGTGTATCGGCTTCTTCGAGGACCTCGAAACCGACCGCCCAGTTGTGACAGTGGCGGTTGTACTCGGCATACTCCTTGGCCTGGGTGATGTCGGCCGAGAGGTTGCCGTACAGAAACCGTTGTGGATGGGCCGATAACAGTTCCTGTACAACCGGTGGCAGAAGCGCCAAGTCACCGAGAATCTGAGACCCCACGAAGGCGTGAGTCGGTGGGCCCCAAGCCCATGCCGCCTCAGGGGTAACGAGCAGCAGCAGCAGGGCGATCGTTAGGATCGCAGCGGCCATCGAGCTAGCGGAAGAGTTTCCGCTTCCGTTTCTTGGTCAGCCTGCGCTCCATATCGTGGAGTTCTTCGGCGACCGTCTTGCGGATCGACCGCATGCCATCCTCGACGGCTGCCGAGAGCTCCTCGCTCAGTATTCCGAAACGATCCTCCGCTTCACCCAGCCACTCCTCGCCCGCTTCACGGGCTAATTGACTGGCCTGGTCAAGGTGTTTGCGGGCGTCCTTCTTGAGACGCTTACCTTGCTTGTTGACCCGTTTGCGCACGTCCTTCGCGGTCTTCCGACGTGGACGTGGCGTCACGAGCATGATGATTCCGGCGCCAAACAAGGCGCCGAGTATGAATGCCGCGCCAAAATCGATGGCGTTTGTATCGCGATCGTTCATGGGTTCTCCTAGCTAGCGGCCCGGTTGTGTTGATTATCGATCGTACGACAATGACGCATTATAAGTAGCGCGACAGAAAACGACGCGCTCCCGACAGCGTGGCCACTGACTTGAGCAGCGGCTGCTGAATCTCGTCCTGCACCACTTCGATCAATGAAGCCAGATCATCGATGCGAGAGCTCACGCGATCGACGGAGGACCCCATCCGATTGACCTCACGCTTGGCGGTCGACGTCATCTCCTGGAGGTCGTCGGCCATCGACTGCGCGCTGAAGAGAATCGGGTCGATCTTGACCCGTACCTCATCGACGGTTCCCTGCAAGCGCTTGGCGGACCGCTTGATGTCCAGCGCCACCGGGATCCCGACGAAGATCAGGAGCAGGGTGAGCACCAGGAAGAACGAAGCGATGATCCAGAGCGCAATCGTATTCCAGAGGGCGTACTCCATGCGGCCGATCAATATACAAGGTCAATGCCAAAGCCGCGCATGACCCGGCCCTGCGTTCTTGGTATTTTTCCTGCCTCATGCAGCTTGAACGATTGACCCAGCGCCTCCAGGAAGCGCTCGTGGCGGCCCAGTCGGCGGCCCGGCGGGCTGATCATCCCGAGGTTCATACCGAGCACGTAGCTCGGGAGCTGCTCGCGCAGAGCGAGGGGCTTTTCCCGACACTCATATCGAGGCTTGGGGTCGACGCCCAAACCGCCACAGAGCAGATCGAAGAGGCCGTGGATCGTCTGGCGAAGGTCACCGGCGGGGCCGAGCCGCGGTTATCGCGTGAGCTCATCCGGTTGCTGGACGCCGCGGAAGACGAAGCTCGGGGTCTCGATGACGAGTACACGTCGATCGAACACGTGCTGCTGGCGTGGGTCGAAGCGAAGAGTGGCGCGATGGGTCGGATTCTGGAGACCGCCGGTGTCACGCGCGACGACGTATTGGCCGTCCTGAAAGAGGTCCGTGGTTCGCAACGAGTCACCGACCCCAATCCCGAGGACAAGTATCAGGCGCTCGAACGGTACGGCAACGATCTGGTCGAGCTGGCTCGTCGCGGGAAGATCGATCCGGTGATCGGCCGCGATGAGGAGATCCGCCGGGTTGTCCAGGTGCTGTCGCGAAGGACCAAGAACAACCCGGTGCTCATTGGTGAACCGGGTGTTGGGAAGACAGCCATCGTTGAAGGATTGGCGCAGCGGATCGTGGCCGGCGACGTACCCGAGAGCTTGATGGAGAAGCGTCTCATCCAGCTCGACGTGGGGGCGATGGTCGCAGGTGCCAAGTACCGGGGCGAGTTCGAAGAGCGGTTTAAGGCGGTGCTAAAAGAGATCACTGCATCTGAAGGCGAGGTTGTCACGTTCATTGACGAGCTCCACACGTTGGTCGGCGCGGGAGCGGCCGAGGGTGCGGTCGACGCGTCGAACATGATCAAGCCACCACTCGCGCGTGGCGAGTTGAGGATGATCGGGGCCACGACGCTTGACGAGTATCGCAAGCACATCGAAAAGGACGCCGCTCTTGAGCGCCGCTTTCAACCGGTGTTCGTGGGCGAACCCACAGTCGAAGACACGATCGCGATCCTGCGCGGGCTAAAGGAACGCTATGAGGTCCATCATGGCGTTCGCATCACCGACGGTGCCCTCGTCGCGGCAGCGACGCTTTCGCATCGTTACATCGCCGATCGGTTCCTGCCCGACAAGGCGATCGACTTGGTCGACGAAGCCGCCAGCCGACTCAAGATGGAGATCGACTCGGTGCCGATCGAGATCGATGTTATCCAACGGCGGATCGTCCAGCTGGAGATCGAGAAGCAAGCCTTGGCCAAAGAAGACGACGCGTCGTCCCGTCAGCGGTTGGCGCGGATCGAGTCCGACCTCGCGGACCTGAACGAGGAGGCCGACCGCCTGAGGGCCCACTGGCAGTCCGAAAAGGAGGGGATCCAGGCGATCCGCGGGCTCAAGCAACGCATCGAGAACACCAGAATCGCGGCCGAGAAGGCTCAGCGGGCGGGTGAGCTCGAGAAGGCCGCCGAGCTTCAGTACGGCAAGCTGGCCGAACTCACCGAGGAGCTCGAGCAGCGCGAGACAGAGTTGTCAGAAAAACAAGCCACACAGCGCATCTTGAGGGAGGAGGTTGACGAAGAGGACATCGCCGAGGTGGTCTCGAACTGGACCGGCATTCCGGTCGCCCGGTTGGTCGAGGGCGAGCGCGAGAAGCTGCTCCGGATGGAGGATCGATTGCACCACCGTGTGGTCGGCCAGGACCCGGCGATCCGTGCGGTATCAGATGCGGTGCGCCGGGCTCGCGCCGGACTTCAGGACCCGAACCGTCCGATCGGAGCGTTCCTGTTCCTGGGCCCGACAGGTGTAGGCAAGACTGAGCTGGCGCGCGCCCTGGCGGAGTTTCTATTCGACGACGAAGACGCGATGGTGCGAATCGACATGTCAGAGTACATGGAGCGTCACGCGGTCGCTCGATTGATCGGCGCACCACCCGGATACGTGGGGTTCGAGGAGGGTGGGCAGCTAACCGAAGCCGTGCGTCGACGGCCCTATGCGGTGTTGCTGATGGACGAGATCGAGAAAGCCCACCCCGAGGTATTCAACATCCTGCTTCAGGTGTTGGACGATGGCCGGCTGACGGACGGCCAGGGTCGCACGGTCGATTTCAAGCACACCGTCATCATTATGACTTCGAACATCGGAAGCCAGCACATTACAGAGGACACGGACGCAGCCACGATCGAGGCGCGTGTCACGGAGGCGCTTCGCGGACACTTCCGGCCCGAGTTTCTCAACCGCATCGACGAGACGGTGATCTTCGATCGGCTCAATCGGGCGCAGCTCGGCCAGATCGTGAGCATTCAGCTCGCACGGATCGCCGGGGTGCTCGCAACACGTGGTCTTTCGATCAGCGTGACGGACGAGGCCAAAGTGTTTCTCGCTGAGCGGGGTTTCGATCCCGCGTACGGCGCGCGTCCGCTCAAACGGGTGATCCAAACTCATCTCATGAACCATCTCGCGGTCGCACTCCTCGAGGGTCGATTGTCAGAGGGTGATCACGTGACGGTCGATTTAGACCAGGACGGAGAGAGTCTTGCCTTCAAACGCGAGCCGGCAGGTGCCGAGCAACCGATCGAAGCGCGGGTCTAGCCCTGTTCTTGGACGTGCGAGACTGGTGCGTCGTTCTTCGGGCCCGCGACTTCGACCAACACGCCGTGGGTGAACAGCGGGTGAAAGAAAGCGATCTCCCGACCCTCAGCGCCCCGACGGGGGGCCTCGCCAACCGTTTCGACACCGTGCTCGATGCCCGCCAGGATCGCTTTTCTGACGTCCGGCACGTCGAACGAGACATGATGCAGCCCCTCGCCATGTTTCGCCAAGAAGCGTCCCACCGGGGTGTCTGGATCGAGCGCCTCGAGCAACTCTATCTCACCACCGGGAAACGGCAGCAGGGCGACGCGCACCCCTTCGCTTGCGATCTCCTCGATCTTCTCGACTTTGAGGCCCAGCACCTCTTCATAAAAAATTCGCGCCTCGACGATCGATCGAACGGCGATGCCGATGTGAGCGAGGCGGACACTCATTCTGCGTGGATTCGCAACGGGAACAGGCCCCCGGTTCAAAACGTATCTTCGGTTGGCACTCAGAATTAACGGTGGCTATTATAGCCGCTCGATCGGGCCGCCGTCGAGCCAGTTTCGGCCCGTTGGCGAGAAGAAAGGGAGACGGAGATAAATGGCATCAAATGGCACTCACGCTGTAACCGACGACAACTTTGATGCTGAGGTCAAGCAGTCAGATAAGTTGACCCTGGTGGACTTTTGGGCCGAATGGTGCGGCCCCTGCAAGATGATCGCTCCAACGATCGACGA
>JBFGIA010000031.1:0-22354 GCA_041577935.1 Gemmatimonadota bacterium
GACCGGCAGCCTATTTTGGTGATCCAGCGGCTGCCAGCCGTGAAGAGGGCCAGAGCACGATTCGAGTGCTTGGGTCGATCTTGGTGCAAGCGATCGAGCGAGGGAGTGGGCACACCGATGAGGCTTGACGGCAAGACCGCTGTGGTAACCGGTGGTGGGCGCGGGATCGGTGCGGCGATCGCCCGAGCGTTAGCCGAAGCCGGAGCCGCGGTGGTGACCACCGCGCGTTCCGAGGCTGAGATCGAAGCGGTCGCGGCCGAGATCACCCAGGGAGGTCATACCGCGTCGGCGATCACTTGTGACGTGACGGACCCCGAGAGCGTCGAGCGTCTGGTGGATCGCATAGCCGGGGCCGGGCATGGAGTTGACATCTTGATCAACAACGCTGGCGTCGCAGAGGCCGCGCCGCTGACCAAGATCACACTCGAGGATTGGAACCGCGTGTTGACGAGCAATGCCAACGGGACGTTCCTTTGCACCCAGGCCTTTGCGGGCCCGATGGTGGACCGGGGTTGGGGCCGGATCGTAAACGTCGCCTCGATCGCCGGGCTCACCGGGGCCAAGTACATCGCGGCCTATTCGGCCGCGAAGCATGCCGTCGTCGGCCTTACCCGCAGTGTAGCGGTCGAGCTGGCGGCTACCGGCGTCACGGTGAACGCGTTGTGCCCAGGTTACGTGAACACCGACATGACAGCGGCGTGGCTCAAGCGCAACATGAAACAGACGGGGCGCTCACGCGAAGATACGCTGGCGGCGATGTTGAAGTCGGCCCGCCAGACAAGATTGATCGAACCGATGGAAGTCGCCGATGCGGCGCTTTGGCTCTGTCGTGATGGCGCGGGCGGCGTCAATGGCCAGGCGATCGTTATCGATGGCGGAGGGTTGGTGGCGTGAGCTTCGAGATCATAAACCCTGACGAGCTGGGCCCACCCAAGGGTTGGAACAACGGCATGCTGGCACCGATCGGTGGACGCATCCTGTTTGTCGCCGGACAAGTCGGGAGTGATCAGACAGGGCAAGTCGAACCGTCCGGATTTGTCGAGCAGTTCGGCCGGGCGCTCGAGAATGTGTTGACCGTCGTGCGGGATGCCGGTGCGGGACCGGAGGACATCGGCCGGCTGACGATCTACGTCACCGACCGCGAAGAGTATCTGGCCAGCCGCAAGCCCCTGGGCGAGACGTACAGGGCCCTCATGGGGTCCCACTATCCGGCGATTGCGCTGGTCGAAGTGGCTGGTCTGGTAGAGGAAAACGCCGTTGTCGAGATCGAGGCGACCGCCGTCTTGTCCAAAAAGGGAGGAGCGTGATGTTGGACCCCGGGTCGTTTCTGTACGCGGTCGACAGTGACACTGGGGTGGCGACGATCACACTCAATCGCCCCGATCGTCTCAACGCGCTGACGTTTGAGGTTTATGAAGAGCTGACCGACACGTTCCGGCGCATCGACCAGGAAGCGGAAGTCAAAGCGATCGTCATCACCGGTTCAGGACGGGCATTTTGTTCAGGTGGTGACGTCGAAGACATCATCGGCGCGTTGTTCGATCGTGACGCCGAGGGTCTGTTGGCGTTTACGCGTTTGACGTGTGATCTGATCGCGGCGATCCGGTCGTGCAAGCGACCGGTGATCGCTGCCTTGAATGGTACGGTGGCCGGCGCCGGAGCTGTAATTGCCACCGCCTGTGACGTTCGGATCGCCGACGAATCGGCCAAGATCGCGTTCCTTTTTACCAAGGTCGGGTTGTCGGGAGCCGACATGGGTGCGGCGTGGTTGTTGCCACGGATGGTCGGCTGGGGTCGAGCAACGGAACTATTGATGACCGGCGACTTCATCGACGCCCGTGAGGCGTATCGTATCGGGCTCTACAACCGAGTCGTTGCTGACGGGACCGACGTCATGACCGAAGCGCGGTTGCTCGCGGCCCGCTTGGCGGCCGGTCCGACAGAGGCGCTGGCGGTCACCAAAGCGGCGCTGAACGCCGAGGCCTCGATGGATCTCGGTGCCGCCCTCGACGCCGAGGCTCGAGCTCAAGCTGATTGCATGCGACACCCCAACTTCAAGGAAGCATACGCGGCGTTCCGTGATAAGCGGGAACCGCGCTTCACGTAATCCTCGTGCCCGACGTCGCCACGGTCAGAGCATTCCTCGAAGACGAACACATTCAGATCGCGGAGGACGCTTCACGGTTCGTCGACAGCGAGCTCGCTCCGCTTCCAGAGCCACTCGACGACCCGGCTTGTCGTCAGCAAGCGCGCGAGATACTCGCGCTCGTGGGTGAAGCCGGTTGGTTTCGGCCGATCGAGCGTCAGGATCTACGCGGTTGTTCGCTCGTGCGAGAGGCGCTGGCTAGTGTGTCGCCGCTTGCGGATGCGGTTTTCGCCCTCCAGGGGTTGAGCGCGACGCCGATCCTCTTGGCTGGTGATGATCGACTGCAGGAGAAGTGGCTCGAGCCCGCCTGTGCAGGCCGTGCGATGGGCGCTTTCGCGATGACTGAGACCGAGGCCGGCTCGGATGTGTCGTCGCTGGCGACTACGGCTCGGCGCGATGGCAACGCTTACGTGCTCGATGGCGCCAAGACGTTGATCTCTAATGCCGGTATCGCCGACTTCTACACCGTGTTCGCAGCTACCGATCGCGATCGCGGCGCTAGAGGAATCACGTGTTTCGTCGTGGGGGCAGATCAACCGGGGCTCGACTTTGTCCGTCCGCAGATCATGAGCGCCCCCCACCCGCTGGGCGAGATCCGGTTTGACGGTTGCCGTGTCGGCGTGGAAGCTCGTTTGGGGGAGGAAGGGGAAGGGTTCAAGCTCGGGCTGGCGACGCTCGATCGACTACGGGCCACTGTCGGCGCGGCGGCGTGCGGCATGGCTGATCGCGCGCTTGGAGAAGCCCGCCGGCACGCCCAGGAGCGGGTCCAGTTCGGTAAGCCGCTGGCCGAGTTCCAGATCGTGCGGCAGAAACTGGCGCGGATGGCGATCGGACTCGCCGCATCGCGATTGCTCGTCTACCGCGCCGCATGGGAGAAAGATCAGGGTGCCGCGCGGGTAACGGTTGAATCGGCGATGGCCAAGGCGTTTGCTACCGAGGAAGCACAGCGCATCGTCGACGACGCAGTGCAGATAGTCGGTGGACGCGGTGTAGTAGCCGACCATCCGGTCGATCGACTCTATCGCTCGGTTCGCGCGCTGCGGATCTATGAGGGCACGACCGAGATCCAACACCTCATCATCGCTCGCCACCTGTTGCAAGACGAAGGCTCGTGAGAGTAAGAGTCGTCGGCGGCGGTCCGGCGGGTCTCTACCTCGCGCTTCTCATGAAGCGAGCTGATCCGGCGCATCAGATCACCGTTTACGAGCGCAACCGACTTGACGACACGTACGGGTTTGGGGTCGTCTTCTCGGATGCGACGCTCGACAACCTGGCTGACGCCGACCCCGACACGCACGCCCGAATCCAAGCCGAGTTCGCGCATTGGGACGACATCGAGATCCACTATCGGGGTGAGGTGATTCGCTCGACCGGTCACGGATTCGCCGGCCTTGATCGCCAACGCTTGCTCGAGATCCTGGCTGAGCGGTGCGACGACCTTGGCGTCGAGCTGGAGTTCGAATCTGAGCTCACCGCTGTCGCGCGAATGAGCGACGCGGACCTGGTGGTGGCCGCCGACGGTGCGAACTCGATCCTGCGTGAGCACCGCGCCGACGCCTTTCAGCCGGCGATAGACTGGCGGCCGAACCGATTCGTGTGGCTGGGCACGACACGCCCGTTCCCGGCCTTCACCTTTTACTTTAAGTACGACGGGCATGGGCTTTGGCGTGTACACGCTTACCGGTATGCCGAAGGCCGCTCTACCTTCATCGTTGAAACCACCGAAGAGACGCTTCGTGCAGCCGGGCTGGAGAGCGCTTCCGAGCGCGAAACGGTGGCCTTCTGTGAGGCGATGTTCGCTACCGAGCTGGAGGGCCACCGGCTGATCTCGAATCGCTCGATCTGGCGCCGGTTTCCGACCGTGAGGAACGGTTCGTGGTCGGTCGACAACATGGTTCTTATCGGCGATGCCGCACACACCGCGCACTTCTCAGTTGGGTCAGGGACAAAGCTGGCGATGGAAGACTCGATCGCGCTCGCGGATGCGCTTGATGCTGAGCCTGACGTGGGGACGGCGTTGGCCGTCTACGAGAAGCAACGGAGGCCCCTGGTCGAGAGCCTGCAACGGGCGGCGCAGGCGAGTTTACAGTGGTTCGAGGGCACGGAGCGCTACATGGAGACTGAGCCCGTTCAGTTCGGCTTCAACCTGCTGACCCGAAGCCTGCGCATCACGCACGAGGATCTGCGACTTCGTGACCCGGCGTTGACGGCCCAGATCGATCGGTGGTTCGCCGAGCAGGCAAGTCGACAGAGCGGGGTGCCGATCGATTTGGACGATCCTCCTCCGCCGCTTTTCAATCCGTTCACGCTACGCGACATGGTGCTCGCCAACCGGGTCGTCGTCTCAGCGATGTGCCAGTACTCGGCTGAGGATGGTAGCCCGACCGACTGGCACTTCGTGCATCTCGGAAGCCGAGCTGTCGGTGGCGCCGGACTGGTGTTCTCGGAAATGACCGACATCAGTCGCGAGGCACGGATCTCGCCCGGGTGCGCCGGCATGTATCGACGCGAGCACGTCGCGGCCTGGAAGCGAATCGTCGACTTCGTACACGACAACACCGAGGCCAAGATCGGTCTACAGCTCGGTCATGCAGGTCGGAAAGGGTCCACTCGGTTGGCGTGGGAGGGCATGGACGAACCGCTGGAGAGCGGGAACTGGGAAATCCTCGGCCCTTCACCGATACCGTACTTTCCGCACAGCCAAGTGCCGCGAGAGATGGATCGCGACGACATGGACGCGATCCGGGACGACTTCGTGCGCGCCGCGAAGATGGCCGAGGAAGCCGGGTTCGACATCGTCGAGCTCCACTTCGCGCATGGTTATCTCTTGGCCAGTTTCGTGTCGCCGTCGACGAACCGACGGCGGGACGAGTACGGGGGATCGCTCGAGAATCGGCTGCGGTTCCCGCTCGAGGTGTTGGACGCTGTCCGCGCGGCGTGGCCCGAGCGCAAACCGATCTCGGTCCGGATCTCGGCGGTCGATTGGGCACCCGGCGGGACCGAGGTGACCGACGCGGTCGAGATCGCGCAGACACTCAAGGTTCACGGTTGCGACATCGTCGACGTTTCGGCTGGTCAGACGGTGCCCGACGCCAAGCCAATCTATGGCCGTCAGTTTCAGACACCGTTTAGCGACCGCATTCGGCACGAGGCAGAAATCGCGACGATGGCGGTTGGCAACATCTCGTCGTACATGGATGTCAACACGATTTTGGCCGCCGGCCGGGCCGATCTGTGTGCACTGGCGCGGGCACATCTGTGGGATCCGTACTGGACGCGAAACGCGGCCCAGAAACTCGGATACAGCCTGCCTTGGCCCAAGCCGTACTCGGTGCTCGACGACTATCGACCGCGTTTTGAGTGATCGCGGTGTCCGGTTGCCTCTCGCACCCAACCGAATGACCGGAACGTTTGGATCGTAACCGCTAGGTACCACAGCCCGAGAAGTGGGCCCGCGTCAAACCATCCCGCGTTCGCCGGTGGTGTGGGAAAAGTGTAGAGGTTGAGCCACAGGAGAACGACCGCAACGATCATCCCAGCGGCGCCAAAGACCTTCCCGAACCGCGGATGGCCCATCATCGCCCAAGCGAAGAGAAACGTCCCCATCCCGATGTAGGCATCCCAGGCGACGTCCAGTCCGAGCTGGACGTGCCAAACAAGCCTCATGAATTGCTCGCCAATCGGTCCGTTCTCACCGCCTGTCTCGACCCAGTACGATCGAACGGCCATTTGAATCAACGCCATTGATATGAACAGGGCGCCACCGGCGACGTTAAACACGGTCGCCAAGGTCGCCCGGATCGTTGGCTGGTGCGCACCTAACAGGTGGTATAGGCCGAGGCTCGCGGCGCCGAGGCATAACCCGAAGATGCATGCGACCGCGACGATTAACGGGATCGGTAAGGGAGCAAGGATCAATATCGGGTAAGCGATTGTGGCTGCGAGCCCACAAAAGGCGCCAACCTGGACCCAGCGCAGAGTCATTCCGGTTCGCATCGCGTGTCCGCTCATTGCGCTAGCCTTCCTGATAGAGGTCGGTCGAGAGGTACTTAAGGCCCGAGTCACAAAGCAGCGTGACGACGGTCTTGCCGGAACCGAGGCGCTGGGCGACCTGCAAAGCCGCCACGACATTCGCTCCGGATGATGTCCCGCCAAAGAGCGCCTCCTCTTGCGCCAACGTGCGGGTCATCTCTTTGGCATCCGAGGTAGAGACTTGCAGGATGTCGTCGACGAGATCTTTGTCCCAAAGCGGCGGGATAAAACCCGGACCCACGCCCTCGATCTTGTGAGCGCCGGAAGCCCCGCCGGAAAGCACGGGCGATTCGGCTGGTTCAACGGCCACGATCTCGATCGCTGCATTGCGGGTCCGGAGCTCTCGTGCAACCCCAGTGATGCATTGAGCCGTGCCGACCGACTGCACAAAGGCGTCCACTCGCCCGCCTGTTTGGTCCCACACTTCCTCGGCTAGCGGGGCGTAACCGGCCGCGGCGTCGAGGTTGTTGAACTGGTCGGCGTAGAACGCGGTCGGGCCTGCACTGAGCTCCTCCGCCTTCGCCATCATGCTCTGGATTAGCTCTCTCGTGGTACCACCTCCGTCGCTCGGGATCTCGATCACGTTCGCCCCCAGCGCACGCATGTGGTCACGCTTCTCCTGGCTAAACGCATCCGACGTCACCAACGTGACAGAGAACCCTCGAGCCGCGCACACAAACGCCAAAGAGGTCCCCGTGCTGCCACCTGTGTACTCCACCAGTGTTCCGGACGGCACCAAACGCCCGGAGGCGGCGGCACGATCGACGACGGACAGGGCCATCCGATCTTTCATGCTCCCGGTCGGATTGTGACTCTCGACCTTGACTAACACACGAGCGGATCTGGGGGAAACGACACGCGTCAGTTGGACGAGCGGCGTCTCGCCCACGGACGCGGTGATGTTGGTCATATCCGTCATGCTTAGCGAGAACTTACGTTTTCACTATATCAGGAGTCGATCGATCGAACCCGTGGCTTAACAATCCAGCCGCTAGAACCGTCACATGCCTATGCGAGCAATCTCGAGCCCCGTCGCGTTGGTTGGCGTGCTGGTCTTCACATTCATCGGATGCGATGGCGATTCTCCGGGGGGGGCGCCGGTCGATCCGGATCCTCCCGTCGGCAACGCCGCCCTTGGCGCCGCGGCGTTTGTCGCGAGCTGCGCCGAATGCCACAGCTCGCGAGATGCGTTTGATCTCGCTTTCTTCAGCTTTCCCGATTCAACGATTATTCGTCGAGCGGTCTTCCATGTCGACTCGGGAACGGCACGCGACATCGCCGCTCACGTGCGCAGCCTGCACCTGGAGACGGTGGGTCGCGGTACCCGGGTGTTCCAACCCGGTGGTCGGATGGTGGTTGGCGATGTGGCATTCGCGCTAGAAGTGTTTGGTGACGACGAATGGCCGGCGGATCTAACGACCGCGAGCTTGCTCGCGATCGATCCGTTGAATGTCCCGGTCGCTGTGCCGATGCCTCTGTGGTCGGATGAAGCCACCAACCGCGACTGGATGCCCAGTCAGCCGCTCAGCGCGCAGGTCTTGGAACACGGTGGCGGAGCCGTGGAAGATGCCCTGGCGGCCTACTACGCCAACCCGGGTCTCGATCGATTGGTTCGGGCTGTTCGTCTGCTGCGCCGAAGTCAACGTGAGAACCTCGACGTCGGTGGCGTCTGTCAACACGTGGATGGAGCCGGTTTTATCGATCCAGTGGGTTGCTTCGAGTCCCGAAGGTGGACGGCAAACCTCGTCGGCCAGCATATGCTGCGCGAGGGTCTCGACGACCACGTCCACCGCGACCTTCACGACGCGTGGTGGGATGTCGGCAACGTCGCCCGGCGGACGAGCCGCCGCTCCGGCCTGCTCGAGAATCGCGAGGAGAATTGGGCTGCCTGGATGTATCTCGGGTGGATGTTTGACCCTGGTCGACACGCCAGTGTCTATACCGGTCTCGGCCTGGTGAATTTCGCTCTCGACCGTCACGCCACATTCGTGGCTCTGCGCTCCCAGGTCGCTCGGCCGGTCGGAAGCTCGGCGATCTACAACGATGTCGATTCGGCCGCGAACTTCGCGCCACCCAGTTGGACGTTCGACGCGGTCCGCTTTGGGTTCAGCCACATCCTGGAGCGGATCTCTGCCGGCGAGATTCCACGCGAGAGCCGTCTTTCGGAGGCCAAATTGCTTCTCGACCGGACAGTCAATAGAGCCTCCCGGAAGGTCTCGGATGCCGAGTTGACCGAGCTCCTTCAGCTCCGAGACGAGATCGTAGCCGCCTTGCCCTGAAACTCGGGCCCGACTTTCGTATCTTACAATACTAGCACGTCGTTTTTGATTGGTGGCGTGCGTCTGCGCCGCCCCGGTAGCTCAGCTGGATAGAGCAACGGCCTTCTAAGCCGTGGGTCGGGGGTTCGAGTCCTCCCCGGGGCGCCAAAATTTGGGCCATGTGGCAAAACCTCAACCTAGATCGGAAGAAGATGCCCGAACTCTTGGAGATGACAGCGCTCTCAGACAAGCTGCGAGAGGCTGCTGAGCTGCCATCGGTCCGGCTGACATCGCGGCAGCTGTGCGATTACGAGATGCTGGCCTCGGGAGGCTTTGCGCCCCTCGATCGCTTCATGGGAGCCGAGGATCACGGGTCCGTGCTGGAAGAGATGCGGCTGGCCAATGGTTCGCTGTTTCCGATCCCGATAACGCTGCCCCTGCATGTCGATCAAACGGGCTGGGCCGAGGGTGAGGTCGTGGCGCTCAGGGATACCAGGAACGAGGTCCTGGCGACGATGCGGATCGAAGAGACCTACTCTTGGGACAAAACCGAGGTAGCACGAGCGGTATTTGGCACAACGGACGTTCGCCATCCACTGGTCGCAGAGTTGGAGAGTTGGGGCCGTCTCAACGTCTCAGGCGAGCTCACAGTCCTCCGCCTCCCAAAACACTACGACTTCCAAGATCTGCGTCTTACCCCTCGTGAAACGAGACGTGTGTTCGAAGATGGGGATCCGGGTCGTTCTAATCACGTCGTCGCGTTCCAGACCCGAAACCCGCTACACCGGGCCCACGAGCTAATGGCGGAGCGAGCCGCCCAGCGGGAGAGCGGCACGCTCTTTCTGCACCCGGTCGTTGGGATGACGCGCCCTGATGACATCGATCACTACACCCGGGTCCGGACGTACAGACGGTTCCTCGAGGTCAGCCAGGCTCGCACCAGCTTTCTCGCCCTATGTCCCCTTGCGATGCGCTTTGCTGGCCCGCGGGAGGCCCTCTGGCACGCCATCATCCGGCGTAACTATGGGGCGACCCACATCGTGATCGGTCGCGACCACGGGGGGATTGGTGATTTCTATGAGCCCACTGCTGCTCAATCGCTCGTCGAGGAGCACAGCGATGAGATCGACATCAAGCCGATCAGCTTCGATGAGATCGTCTACGTCCCACAACGGGGTCGATCTGGCTTCTATGAGGAGCTAAGGGCGATTCCACCTGACGCACCATTCCGAAGACTTTCCGGCACCGTTGCACGGGAGGCCTTGGAAGCCGACCCCGAGGCTCAGCCAGCGGACCAATGGCTCATGCGACCAGAGATCATCAACATACTCAGGGAGTCGCATCCGCCGCGTCACCAACAAGGGGTCTGCATCTGGTTTACCGGGCTCAGTGCGGCTGGCAAGTCCACCATCGCCGATGCGCTGGTGGCCCAGATCCTGGAGAACGGTCGGCAGGTTACTGTTCTCGACGGTGATGTCGTGCGCACGCATCTCTCAGCGAAGTTGAGTTTCACGAAGCGGGACCGGGATGAGAACGTACGCAGAATAGGCTTCGTGGCGTCGGAGATCGTACGACACGGTGGAGTCGTGATCTGCGCCGCCATCAGCCCGTACAGGGCGGCCAGAAACGAGGTCCGCGCGTTGATGCCAGCGGGTGCATTCGTCGAAGTGTTTGTTGATACTCCGCTCGATGTCTGCGAGGAGCGGGATACGAAGGGCCTATATGCTAAAGCAAGAGTGGGGAAGCTGTCGCACATCACAGGTATCGACGATCCCTATGAACGCCCCGAGAGCCCGGAGATCGTGCTGCATACGATTGACATCTCACCAGAGGAGAACGCACGTGAGATCATCGATTATCTGCTGACCGCGGGATTCGTCAGGAAAAAGTGAGTTAGAGAGACCACCATGGTTCCCAAAGACGTAGAAAGGCTCTGGAGTGCCAGCGCCTCGTTGCCAGGCTGGTTTCGTAGGGAGGCAGCACATCTGCTCGGACTGCTCGATTACGCGCATGAGAGCGAGGGGATCCAGGGCGATCTGTTCGAGATAGGTGTTTTCCATGGCAAGAGCACCGTGCTGTTGGCAGGCATGGTAGACCCCAAGCACGAGACTCTCGGGGTTTGCGATTCCTTTCAGTTCCGCACGCCGGATGGCGTAGAGCCGCGGGAGGTCTTTCTCAAGAACTTCCATAAAGTATTCCCGGGCGCCGCGTTCCTCCGTGTCTATGCCAAGCGCTCTGGAGAGCTCACCCGGGACGAGATTGGAACATGTCGACTAATTCACATCGACGGCGCCCATTCGCTGACGGCCGTGACGGCTGACCTCCAAAAGGCGTCGGATTGCATCGACCCGCGTGGTGTCATCGTTTTAGACGACGCATTTCGAGGAACTTGGCCGGGGGTTACCGAGGCCATCATTCGGTTTCTGGATAACGACTCGAGATTCTCTCCCTTGATCATCGGTTTTGGAAAGATGGCGCTGGTCCCGGTCGAGGCGCGCGGTCTGTACGAACCGCTTTTCACCTCACGCGACGTTTACGAGCGGTATTGGGCCCCAGAATCGATCCGGTTACGGAGTGATTCAATCTGTGGGCGTAGCACCTACGTGATCGCTGAAAAGCAGCAATCGCGTCGCGGTCTTTGGAGAAGGATCAGGAACCCAGAAAGGGTGGTCGCTGATTATCTGCCTTTGGGCTGAGAAGTCTTACGGAAGAACGATCCCATCCACCAGCGGTTCTTCTCGTACCCGGTTTTAACGAGCCCTGCCCCGGCGGCTTGGTTGAAGCGGATCGCGTCGAGGAGATTGAAGTGGGTTCGCCAGTCGCCGACGCGACCCCCACGGCGGAATCGGTTCTCCCCGGGTTTGTAGTTAGTGGCGAAATCGGTCGCCTCGAAGATCTGCTGCAGCAGCTCCTCGTCGTATGGGATATTGCAAAACTCGAAAAGCTGACGGTAGGAGCCGATCGGATCTCGCTTGATTTCCTCGTAGCGGATCTCATGGTACAAGTCGCCAAGTTCCCTACCGACTCGTTGCGCGTGACGAACGGCGTGACCCCAAGCCCTGGCAGAAGCCGAAATGGAACGTCCGAATGTTTGGCCCCACTGCGGCACCCATGACCTCGCGGCTGACCGTACAGATACGCTCACATCCCGACCGTCTCGCACGACGTTGACAAAGCGAGAGCCGGGATAGAGCTCATGTATCAACCTCATCACGTAGAGGTGGGAAGGGCTTTTCTCAACGAGAAAGCGATGGCTGGACTTTATGGCGTTGCTCAACACTCGATCGGCGAAGACACGAGTCTCGTTGAGCAGCGCCTGGCGTTCCAATAGCCCACTCAAGCCAGAGCGATTGGGGGGCCAATGCGCCTCGGTGAAGAGGGACCCCAAGCCGCTATTGCGGGTGAAAAGCCAAGACTCGTAAACACCAGCCACCTCTGGATGGCTGGTCAGAATATCGTACACCCATGTAGTGCCGGAACGAGCAGCCCCAACGACAAAGATCGGGGGCTCAGCAAGTTGGTCTATCGGGTTTTGTGTCTTCATGGGGGATCAAACTCCCGAATCGAGTGGAGCGGCCTCACCGGCATGAGTCCAGGCCGGTTCTCCAGCTTGTCTGGTTTCGTACAGTCGACCATGCAGTTGGTACAATCGGGCGTACACCCCGGGTGCCGCAAGTAAGTCGTCGTGCGTACCCTGCTCGACCAGTCGGCCACCTTCTAGCACCAGGATCCGGTCAGCCATGCCGACGGTCGAGAATCGGTGCGAGATCAGCAACGTCGTCCGGCCACGGGCCAGCTCGCGGAACCTCGCGAAGATCTCGTATTCGGTCCGGGCATCCAGATTTGACGTTGGCTCGTCCAAAACGAGGACCTGAGCCTCTCGCGCTAGCGCTCGCGCCATGGCCAAAAGCTGCCACTGGCCGGCCGACAATGTCGTTTGGCCGAAGGAGCGCCCAAGATGTGTGTCGTAGCCGTCCGGGAGGCGCGCGATCATCTTCGCAGCCCCTGTTCGCTCTGCGATGTCCTCTATCGCCTTGGGGTCATCGCGCAGCTGTCGCCAATCACCGTAGGCGATGTTCTCGCCGACGGTGGCCTCGAAACGAGCGAATTGCTGAAAGACGAATGATAGTTGTGAGCGGAGGTGGTCGACGGGCAGGTCGTCTAGCTCGTGGTCATCGAGTAGGATGGTGCCCTGCTCGGGCTCGTAGAGTCGCCCCAGCAGTTTGACGAGGGTTGACTTTCCGGCCCCGTTTGGACCCACCAGTGCGACAACTTCTCCGGGTTCAATAGCAAACGACACATCTGTTAGCGCCCGCTCGTCCGAGCTTGGGTAGCGGAATGACACGTTGCGGAACTCAATCTGGCCACGGATCGATGCGGGAGCCCTCTCCGCGACCGGCGCAATTACGCTTGGAGTCGTACTCAGAAACAGCGTCAGATTCGAGACCATGAGTGAACTGTGAATCGATTGAGCGATCAGGTTGACGAGCCCGGTGACGGTGCCCGCGAAGCGTTCTACCGCCAGCAGATAGGCAGCCACGCTACCCAGCGTCGCTTCTCCACGGAGGGCCTCGGCGGCAAGATGAAAGACGGCCGCATAGACAACGATGCCGCCGAGAAGCCCGAACAACAGTCCCCCCATCGCTCGCCGACGGTAGATCGTCCTGTTTTGATCACGGATCTTTTGCATGAGGGCCCTAAATCGGTCGACCAGATGCGGGGCCAAGTCGAGCAGCTTTACCTCGGGAACCGACCCGTGGCTCATGAGCAAGTTCGAGAAGTAGCGCGTCCAGCGGCGACGTCCTTCCCGATTGTGCTCGATCCAGTAGTGGGTCCGTGAAAGCCGGATTTGGTATAGCAGATAGGGGAGAGCGAGAACGGCGAGTGCGGCGACGACGACAGGTTCGATCAGCAGAATCACCAACAGCAATGTCAGCAGCTGGATAGTGTGTCGGAGTAAGCCGGCCAGATCACCAACCAGCGCCTCCATATGACGGGCCGAGTTGGCCTGGGTTCGCGCCAGCATATCCTGGTTGGCCGGATCCTCGAAAAAGGCGAGATCGAGCCGAGCCGCATGCTCCAGGATTCGAAGGCTGGTGCTCAGCTGGAGCTCGTCGGATAGCCGAGAACTGGCAAACGCCGCGATCGGTCGCAACGCAACGGAAACAAAGGAAAGCAGTGGTACGATGACGATCCACGGCATCGCATCGGCCAGGACCGCCGATGAGCGGAGAGCATCGATGACTTCCCGGATGGCGAAAACGAAACCGGCCGGTACCAAGCCTGTAATGACGGCAATCAGAAGACGCGTCGTGACGAGCCCGGGCGTTGTCGACCAAGCCAGCCTGAGCGCCCAACGAGCGTTGGCGAGCAACGTCCCGATGTCGGCCGTGGGCTCTGCGGGCGGGCCTGTGTTGTGATCCAGATCTGTCGCCAAGGTGATCCGTGGCGGTGGGGTGTTAGGTATCGAACGCGCCAACGGCGGGGCGCGCTCGGAGCACATAATGGCGAAAGGTAGCTCGGAAAAAACGCCGCCACACATAGCCCGCGCGTGGGCGGAAGCCAGTCCGGAGCGCCCAATGGGAGGCTTGGATCGCCTGGCGCCAACGTCGATTCCACACGTGTTGAGCGACCCCGCTCAGGTGCAACAGAGCTATGTCGTGGTGGCGTGGTGGTGGGGGTACGCTGACGTGGGTGAGATCCCTCCAAAAACGATTGATCGCCTCGACCCCGACTGGTTGGGGGGATACAAGGAGCCAGTGTTGCGTCATCTTGAATATCTCCTCGTACTCCCAATCGGCGTACGAAGCCAGCCTCGCCTTGGCACGGTTGTAACGCTTTTTTTCGTAGAGGCCCCATACGTCCGAGCAATGAACGATCGTACGCTCCACGATCGGCCACCGTGAATCATGAATACCGCTCGCACGACGCAGCATGTCGACGCTCCCGACGAGCTCTTCGTGATCGCATCCCTCGCGCGAAGCAAACCTGGCGAATTGAGCAAACCAGTGGTAGACGATGTGCTCGCTGTCGTGCCGTGTCATGATTGCGGTCTTAGCGAGATTGGATACCGCCTGATCGTAGAACCCGCAACGGTACAGATGCCAGGCTGTCCATAGGGTGGTGTAGTAAAAAACCGTTCGCTTGAGCTTGCGCACCGATCGCGGCAACCCATCGGTCGCGTAAAACTCTCGCAGGACGCTCAGGATCCCCGCGGCCTGAGCGGGTGCGTTCTGCATCGCACTGTCCGCATGCTGACGATAAGCAACGGTAGGCTGCCGCAGCCAGGCCGCCCGACATCCAGCCAGCGAGAGGCGCAGAATGAGATCCACGTCCTCCGATTGCGAGTAATGGGTATTGAACCCGCCAACCCGATTCAGCCAACTGCGCTCGATCATGAGGCCTCCAGGAACCATCGGTTTCCATAACAGCCAAGTCCGGAGGTCTAGCTTTGGGGCTTCCTTCCATGGTTCGTGATCTCTAATCGGGTTTCCCGTGGCGTCAATGGTGCGCCAGCCACTGTTGACGATCCCGGGTTTGCGTGTCGATTGTTGGAAGCACGCCACCTGATCTCCAAGCTTACCGGCGAGCATTAGGTCATCCGCATCGAGAAACGAGATCAGATCCCCGGTGGCCATCTCGATGCCCCGATTGCGAGCCGCTGACACACCCTCGTTCGGCTGCCTGATGTGTCGGATACGGCCGCGATAACTAGAGAGGAGACGTTGGGTGTCGTCCGTCGATCCGTCGTCGACGACGATCACCTCGACGCTCGGGTACTCTTGCGACAGGACGCTCTCGACCGCTTCGCCGAGGAAGCGGGCGGAATTGTGACTCGGGATGATGACGGAAACAGTGGGATTCATAGCAGCCTGACGGCTATCCTAATAACGGGATTGAGCCCGAATCGCAAGGTGATCTCTGACTCTGGCTGATGTAGGCTACCCTCATTGTGAGCCGATTAGAAGGCATAAACCCTGGGAAACACTGGGCTCTGGTTGGGGGGGTGGTGGCGATGGCCGTCGCGCTGGCGGTTTTTGACCCCTACCTGTTCACCGGGGGCGACAACGTCGCCTACTACGCGCTCGCCCGCGCGCTCGCAACCGGCCAAGGGTACGTGAACCTGATCGCACCGGGTGCGCGGCCAGAGACAGTGTACCCGCCTGGATACCCGGCGCTCCTGGTTCCGTTCTACTGGGTGTTCGGGGGATCGTTGGTGGCGCTCAAGATCCAATCGCTGCTTGCCGGAGCGATCGTCTTGGTGGCAACCTGGGGCATCGCGTTCCGGGATCGCGGCTTGCCGCCTTGGGCACCAGTCGCCGCTGTATGGCTCGTCGGTTTGGCGCCCGTCTTCCTTCTGTACACCCACTTTGTGCTCTCCGACATGTCGTACACGGCGGTTGCGCTGCTGGCGCTGTGGGCGTTTTCCTACGCCAATGGTCACGATACCGGAGACGGACCCTCGATGAGGTGGTGGGTCGCGGGATGTCTGGTCATGCTGCTCGGCTTCTGGGTGCGAACCGCGGGCGTGGCGTTGATCGGCGCCGTACTGTGCTGGGCGCTGCTGCACAGACATTGGCGACACGCCGGAGCGGTGGTGGTCGCGACCGTGGCGGGTGCCCTGCCGTGGTTGTGGTGGACCGCGCGCCGTCCGCCTGCGACTGGAGGTTACCTGCAACAAGTCCGGGCGTTTGACCGGCTTGATCCCGAAAGTGGCGCGATCTCGGTAGCCGAGCTCATCGAGCGGGCCTGGGAGAACCTCTCGTACTACGTGCAAATAGATCTGCCACAGCTTTTCTGGCCAGCGTATCCGATTCCGACCTCGGTGCGGTTGGTCGGCGCTATTGTCGGGGTCGCGCTGGTACTCATCGGTGGGTGGTCACTCTTGAGGCGACGCGGGGTGGCGGTTTGGGACCTGTACTTGTTGACGACCCTCGCGATACTGCTCCTGTGGCCGTGGAGGGGCGATCGGTTCTTTCTGACTTTGGTCCCGTTCGTATGGCTTTACGTACTGACCGGGTTGGATCGGGTCTTGTCGAGCACGGGTCGCCGGTGGGCCGCGCCACTCGTGGCTCTCGCGATGGCACTCGTTCTTCTCGTTGGCGCCCTGCGCACAGTACCCGGTCAGTGGGTGTACACGCGAGCCTACCTGGACGGTAAAGAGATGGCTGGGTACCCCGTTTTTTGGCAGGACTACTTCGAGTCCGCCAAATGGATCGGAGAGAACAACCCCCAGGCGGTAATCGCGGCCCGCAAGCCGACCTTTGCGTGGTATTGGAGTGAACGACCCAGCCTGGTCTACCCCTTCCATGGGGATCCGGACCGGACATGGGCATTTCTGCGTCGCCAAGGCGTGACACACATCATCGTCGATCCGCTCACGCAATCCTTTCTGGCGCCGATGTTCGAGCGTCATGTCAACGACCTCGCGCTGGCATACGCAGGACCACACCGAGAGGTATTCGTGCTCAGGTTGATGCCTGGTGTCGAGTAGGGACGAGGTGTGACGTGTTGAAGCTCTATAACGCGACCCCGTCAGGGAACTGCTACAAGGTACGGCTGATTCTGGCCCACTTGGGGGTGCCTTACGAAACGATCGAGATCGACGTCACCAGCACCGAGCCCCGGCCGGCCGAGCTCCTGGCCCACAACCCGCTCGGCAAAGTGCCGGTTCTCGTCTGCGATGATGGTCGCGGGATGGCGGAGTCGAATTCGATTCTATGGCACTTGGGGCGTGAAACGCCGTACTTGCCGGACGACGAGAACGATCGGACGGAAGTGCTGCGATGGCTGTTCTTCGAGCAGAACATCCACGAGCCCGCGATAGCGGTGAACCGTTTTCTGATCTCGTATCTTGGCCTAGCTGAACGATTCGCCGACGTCATCGCCTTCAACCATCGACGTGGGGAGAGAGCGCTCGACGCAATGGAGGGTCATCTGTCAAAGCGTGAGTTCTTTGTCGGTGATCGGTACTCGATCGCGGACATCGCGCTATATGCCTACACCCACGTGGCAGACGAAGGCGATTTCGGGCTCGGATCACGACGGGCGATTCAGCGCTGGCTCAAAAAAGTGCGCGAGCAGCCCGGCCACGTGACGATGAGCGGTGACGCACCGGGACCCGGAGTGATACATTGATCTCGGGTGGTGGGCGTAGCTCAGGTGGTTAGAGCACCAGGTTGTGGCCCTGGGGGTCGGGGGTTCGAGTCCCCTCGCTCACCCCAACAACGACGGACGGGTATCCCAGCAGACATCTCTGTGGGCCGCTAGCTCAATTGGCAGAGCAACTGGCTCTTAACCAGTAGGTTCTAGGTTCGATTCCTAGGCGGCCCACCAGCGCTAAGCAGATGTTAGACGACTGCTTGCTTAGCGATAACAAGTGACCGTCCACTTCAGCGTTTCGGTCAACCGGAAGCTATAGGGATGGATTCGCTCGGACGCGAAACCCGGCTCCGCCGGAGCAACCGATGACAAATCGGCGGCTGTTAGCAGCCGCAACTCTGGTCGGATTAATCCTCACGCTCATTCTCAACTACCCGGGATTCCTGACATGGGACTCCGCCGCTCAACTCATGCAAGCTCGCAGCGGGCGTTTCGTCGATTGGCACCCGCCGATAATGAGTCTCCTCTGGCGGTGGGCCGACACAATCGTCTCGGGTCCGTTCGGGATGCTGGTGCTGCAAACTCTCCTCTTGTGGCTTGGTGCCTACCTCATCTTTCGGCATATGGGATTACGCTCGGGACCGCTGGCTTCCGGACTGCTGTTGCTCTTCATGTTTTTCCCCCCTGTGTTCTCGATTACCGGGGCGATCATCAAAGATGTTCTCATGGCGGCCTGCCTACTGCTGGCGTTTGGACTGATTGCGACCTTCAAGTCGCAGCCGCACTCGTCGTCCGACGCGTCAGCACCTCTGGGACGATACGTCCTTTGGGGAACCATGATCGTCTGTCTCCTGTTCGCCACAGCGGTGCGGTACAACGGTGTGGGAGCCGTGTTCGGGGCGGTGGCTTTCCTCGCGTACCGGGTCCTCGGCAATCGTTGGAAGCTGCCATCTCGAACAGGGCTCGCCCTGGCGCTCGCTTTTCCTTGCAGCCTCGTCCTTCTTGCGGCCTCCCTCGGAATCAATCGCGCCATCACCGATGTTCGTACGAAGATCACCACAGCCCACGAATGGCATGACCTCGCTGGGATCATGGTCCAGCGCGACGACTTCTTCATCGTACGGCATCAAACCTGGCCGACGATCTCCCAAATGTTCAGGGCCCCCGCGCCGAGCCTCGACGACATCAAAGAACTCTATGACCCGGGATGGGGGAACAGTCTCGGGTCGACCCGCCCGGTGCCGCGAACGCGAAACGAAAGTCTCGCCCTCCGTCGGCTTTGGTTAGAATCGATCACGGATCACCCAGGAGCCTATTTGAAGCACCGGTGGCTGGTGATTCGCGAGGTTCTCGGGATCTCTAGTCAGGGGCTCCGAGGCCGCGTGATTATGACGCCAGTTAGCGCCAGTCGGTACGGCGACCCGGAAGAAACGAAACGCGTGACGGGCCACGACTATCGTCTTTCCCGCGTCCAAGTACTGCTACGGCGAGGTCTCACGATGTTCGCCAGCAAGACCCCTTTGCACAGGCCGTATCTATACCTCATGCTGGCCTCACTTTGCCTCGTACTGGCGGCGGCGCGACTCCGGCAGGATGACATCGTGATGTTTCTCGCCATCAGTGCATTGGCTCACGAATCGACGCTCTTCGTGGTGGCATCCGCCGCGGTATATCGGTATTCCTATTGGTTGGTCTTGTCAGCATGGCTATCCTTTCTCTTGCTTCTGGGAGGTGCGTCTGATCAGCGGTTCGCGTCTGACTCAGTAGGTTCTAGGTTTGATTCCTAGGCGGCCCACCAGAGCCAACCGCTTTTTAGGCAGACACTTACACGTCATCTCAGACGTGCGCTTGTGGCAAAAAGCGTGTTTTGGAGCCTGCCTTACGAGCAGAAGGTCCGTGGTTCGAATCCACGTGCGCCCACCAGTAATAATCGCAAACAGAGCAAGCAGTTGGGCTCGCCCGTTTCGCTTTCCTCTAATTCTCGAACTCCTCGGCGAAGCGCTTTCGCTGCTCGAGGGCGCCGATCGCGATGAGAACGTCGCCCTGCTTGACCTCTGTTGCTGGGTCCGGATTCGTCAGCGTCTCACCAGCCCTTTCGATAGCCAGGACGTTGAGACCGGTGCGCGACCCGATTTCGCTCGCGGCGAGCGTCCCCCCGAACAGCTTGGGTGGAACCGGAATCTTATACAGGTCGGCGCTTTCACCCAGGACGACGAGTCCTCGACCATCCAACAATGCGAAGATCGCCTGTGTGCCCAGGGTGGCATAGCTGAGGACAAAGTCTGCACCGGCGCGGCTCACCGCCTCAACATTTCGTTCTTCGGTGATGCGGCTCACGATCCTGAGGTTGGGGTTGGTGCGCCGACAGTACACGGCGAGGTAGATGTTGGTCGCATCGTCGTTGGTCGTGATCACGACGCTGGGAGCCGACTCGATCCCTGCCTTGGCCAGGATAGCCTTGTCTGCGGCATCGCCGATAACCAGGCGATCGCACAGCTCCAATAACGCGGGCTCGAGATCGCCATTGCGCTCGACGACGTGAACCGGAATCTCGCGCGCCTTCAAAGCCCGAGCAGCGGCCCGTCCGACGCGACCACCGCCGATGATGACTACGGGATTGAAGTTGACCTGATGGATGAGAAGCAAACTCTCGAGATCGGTAAGCTGGTCTTCGGTCCCGACGACCACGGGGATGCAGTAGTCGCTGAGAACGGTGTCCGGTCGAGCTGGTTCGAGCCGACCGCGCCTCCAAACACCGACGATGTTCAGCCCGGTCACCTCACGCAGTCGCGTGCTGCGAATCGTTCTGCCGGCGAGGGGCGTCCCGTGCACCGTGAATTCGGCGATGCGCCGATCACGGAACGATCCAACGACGTGGACTCGCGTTGACCCGGCAGCGACGCGCGCGGCCAAGTGTTCACCCAACTGGCGCTTTAGATCGAGGACGTGGTTGCAGCCGCTCAACTCGAGGATGTGAACCGCATCGGGGCTCTCGGCGATCGCAACGATCGGGACTTCGGTCGAAACCTCGCGGACGGTGATTGCGATGTTGGTATCGATCCTGTCGTCGCGATTCGCGAGTATAAGGCGCGCGTGCTCCGCTCGTGCCGCCCGCACCGTCTCAGCGTTCATCAATGTGCCGCTCATGACGGGGATCTCCTCCGTGTAGAGCTCCATGAGTCGGCCCGGGTCGGACTCGACGACGAACCACGGCACGCCCCTGAGGTCGAGCTTGCGACCGAGAGCCGCGGAAACGGCATCGTAGCCGCACACGAGGACGTGCCCACTCACGTCTTTTGGCAATTCGCGAGGAGCCTTTGTTCGGAGGCGGGCCTCGAGCCACGGAGCGTAGAAGAGGCTAATGAATGCGAACGGCAGTACGATCAGCAGCAGCACGATTCCCGAAAGAAGAACCACCACACTGAAGAGCCGCCCGATATCGCTGTGAAAAGTGATATCGCCAAAGCCGAGCGTGCTCATCACGGTGAGGGTCCAGTAGAAACCGGTCAGCCACGAGTGACGCTCGCCCTCGATCGTCCACATGATCCAGTGGAATCCGGCCGTGTAGATCGCGATCACCACGGTAAGAAACGCCAGATACCTGAACAACCCTCGCAGGTTCTGTTGCATGCGACGATCGCCGAGGAAAAACGCCATCTGTGCCGGCAAGAACTTCACGCCGGGACCCCGACAGCTAAGAACCGACTATCGATTGAAACGTCCATTTCGGAGCTCAACGTTAGCCGCTACGACGCTCAGCGCCCGTTGCGGCCTGGGGCGGCGGGATCGTGGTTTGCCGTCTATCATTTTGTTCCAGGCGCCGCGTTTGCGCATGATCAAGCGAGTAGCCCCAGGAAGAGCGACGGAATGCACTCATGATATTGAGAACCCCCGAGGAAAGATTCGGGAATCTACCCGGCTATCCGTTCGAGCCGAACCACGTCGACTTCGGGAAAGCACGAATGCACTACGTCGACGAGCCCGGCGGATCGGGCGAAACCGTTTTGATGCTCCACGGGGAGCCCAGCTGGAGCTATCTGTATCGCAGAATGATACCGATCGTTTCAGCGGCAGGTCACCGCGTCGTGGCCCCCGATCTCATCGGCTTTGGGAAGTCCGATAAGTTCACCGATCCCGGTGTCTACACATACCAGATGCACGTCGACAGCATCGTCCATCTGATCGAAACACTCGATCTCAGAGACCTGACTCTCGTCTGTCAGGACTGGGGAGGGTTGATCGGGCTGCGGATAGCTGCCGAGCATCCCGATCGATTCTCCCGGATCGTGGCCGCCAATACGGCCCTTCCAACTGGGCACGAGAGGATACCCATCGCCTTCAAGGTCTGGAAAGCGTTCTCTCAAGCGACCCCGGTTTTTCCCGTCGGCGGGTTGATCAGATTCGCGTGCAAAACGAAGCTCACAAAGGCAGTTGTGCGCGCCTATAACGCACCATTCCCCGGCAACAAGTACAAGGTCGCAGCGCGGGTGTTTCCGCTCCTCGTGCCGACAACCCCAGACAACCCGGCCTCGGAAGCAAACCGCGCCGCGTGGAAAGTGCTGGAAAAGTGGGAAAAGCCGTTTCTGACAGCGTTTAGCGACGGTGATCCGATCATGCGCGGCCTGGACCGGATCCTCCAGAAGCGCATTCCAGGCGCCAAGGACCAACCTCACACGATCATCAAAGGCGCCGGTCACTTTCTGCAGGAAGACAAGGGCGAAGAGCTGGCAGCCGCGGTTGTCGCGTTTATCGCCGGGAGCTACCGCTAACGTAGTCTCCGGCGCAATCATGCTCACAAACCCGGAGGGCGACCCCC
>JBFGIA010000032.1:0-21684 GCA_041577935.1 Gemmatimonadota bacterium
TGTCGGCGGCCGTCGCCGCGGCGTTCGTTTTTGCGTTGCTCGCTTGGGAGATTGTGATTGGGCCAGCGGGCGTCTTGCGTTGGCTCGGATACCTCGCGGTCACGATCGGCGCGCTCGCCACCGGGTGGCGTTTCGTTCACGGCTGGCGGGGTTCGGCCATCGAGAGCGCCGATATCGTGGCTGAGTTGGGACGGTTGTTTCCTCAGACGAGGAATACCCTTGAGGCGCTGCTCGATGACCCGCGAACCGGCCTGGCGGCCGTTCGGCAGCGATCGGCGGCGGCGTGGCTCGAACGTCGTGGCAGCCCCAGACTCGACCGCGCGTTGGCGCACGCCGATCGATTGGGGATTGCGCGTTGGCGTTGGCTGGCGTTGGGAATGGTAGCGTTCGCAGCGCTGACTGCGATCAGCCGACCGACTGCCGCCAGCAGGCTTGTCAGCGCTTTGCAGCGACCACAACAAGTGTGGCGATCGCCGACGGCCGAATGGAAGGTGGTTCCGGGGGACGTCGCTGTCGCGTATGGCGCGCCAGTGGCGGGCCAGGCGACGATCATCGGTCCGCCGACGAGGGGCCCGCTGTTGCTCGAGATCCGCCCGCCCGCCTCTGCCTGGCGCGCCGAGACGTTGGCTTTGGGACCGACCGGCTCCTGGCACTGGTCCGAGATCACCGGCCCATTCGAGTACCGCGTCAGGTTGGGGCCGTTCACGAGCCCTGTCTATGCGGTGGCGGTTCGGGTGCCGGTGGCGATCGTGCGGGTCGAGGCGCGGTTTGAGGGTGAAGCCTGGGCTCCGCTGTCTGGGCGCACCGTGCCGGCAGGCGAAACGCTCGAGATTCGGGGCGCGGCAAGCCACCGGATCGATGCGGCATGGGTGCAGTCGGCCGACGGGCGCAAGACCCCGCTTGAGATCGAAGAAGCGACGTTCGTCGGCCAAGTCCAGCTTGCGGCTGGCGAAGCCCGCATTGTGGCTCGAACCCCAAGCGGCGATGAAACATCACCCACGCCGTTTTCTGTGATCGAAACGGGATACGTTTTTGTTGAGCTTCTGCAGCCGGCCGTCGAACCGACGGTTCTCGGCAGCGCCGGTGTGTGGCTCGAAGTCAGGGCCGGCGCCGGCGGCGGCCTGCGGGAGTTGCGGTGGGAGACCGACGACGGTCGGGACGCGTCGATCGGAGATGTCGGCGGGGCGAGTGACACCACCGTGGTGGCGATCGCGCGGCTCGGCGCCGAGCGCGCTCCGGGTGACAGCTTTCGGTTCCGCATTGTGGCCCGCCCACACCGTGGCGAGCCAGCGGTTACGGAATGGCGAACGGCGGTAATGGCGAGTCGAGCCGCGCTCAGTGCCGATGTCGCCACTGACAGGACTGCCGCCGGCCGCGAGATCGACCGGGCGCTGGAAGCCGCCCGGCGTCAAGTGCGAGGCGAGGGCTCGACGAACGAAGGGGACCTCGATGCGCGGCTCAGGGCGGCCGCCGACAGCCTCGCCCAAACGCTCGACCGAACGCTGGCGGACCCCGGCCTGCACCCCGGCCTCGCCGAACGATTAGCCGCGTATCGACGCTTGCTCGAGGGAACGTCGCAGGCTGATCTCACACCCCAGCCTGGTCTGCCCAACGAACCCGACGCTGAGCTGTCGGCTCGGGCATCGATGCTGGAGGCGATCCGCGAAGGATTGGCTGAAACCGAGGCACTGATTCAGTTATCCCTGACCGCGGACACGCTGGCGGGGCTGGCTCGGTCGGAGGACGACTTGGCGAGCGACACCCGCGGGACGGACCCAGATCGGTTGAGCGTCGAGATCGAACCGCGTCAGGCAAAGATCGACGCGGCTGCATCAGGTGCGGTCGAGACACTTCCCGACTCGTTGAAAACACCGGTCGAGGCGGCGCTCGAAAACGTCGACGCCCGGATCGCGGAGCGCGACCCAGCCGCACTGGCCAACGCGCAAGAGCAAGCAGCGGAGGCCTTTCAGAGTGCGGCCGGTCGAGCACAGGCAGAGGTCGACCGCGCAGTTGGTGCCGCTGCCGCGCGACGAATCGCGATCGATCGCGCGGGTGCTGAGGTCCTGTTCCTGGCCCAGCGCCAGCGCGAGCTGGCCGAGGCCATGGTTCGTCCGCCGACTGGCGCTGGCGAGCACGCCGCCCGGGTGGCCAGACAGGCGGTCGTCGGGCGTGGGCTGGAGGCGGCACTGGGCGCACTCGTCGAGGCGATTGGCGGGCGCCCGGCCGGGGTCGAGCTGGCGACGCGGTTGGCGCAAGCAGTGTTCAGCGTCCGATACGCGAGCGAAGCGGTTGGGGCGCCCCCGGGCCAAGGTCTTGCCAACGCGCAAGTGCAGACTGCCACCGAGGACGCGGCAACCGCGCTGATGTTGCTTGCGCGCGCGTTTCTGCTACCCGGCGACGAGGGAGCGACTGGCGGAGCGGAAGGTGCCGCTGGCAGCTCGGGTCAGGTCGCGCGGCGGCTGGAGTCGATGGCGCAAGCCGAGCGGTCGCTGGCTGACGCGCTCGGGAGCAGCGATGAGCCAGTGGGGGGCAACCCGGAGGCCGCGGCGGCTCAGCGTGAGGTCGGTCGACAGCTCGGCGAGATCGCCGCCGAGTTACTCGAGATGGGGATCGACATGCGTACCGTACAGGGCCTTGAGACCGCAGTCGAGGAGTTGGCGCGTCAGTTGGAGCGCGGTGTGCCAGGCGCGCGCGCGGAGACTGATCTGCGCGCCATGGCGCGTCGTTTGAGTGATGTCGGTCGGATGGTCGAGCAGGAAACGACCGATCGTCGCCGCGCGGAAACGGCTCGTGTCTTCGTACCCGAGGCGCCTCCGCCGCTGCCGTCTCGCGCCAGTGCTCAACGCCTCGACCCCAAGGCGGCACTCGCGCCCTGGCGGAGCGTACTGCCGAGGAGCGCCCTCGACACGGTACGCGCATACCTCGAATCGCTCGCCGCGGCCGGTGTGCGATCACCGTCGGGGTCCGAGTGAGCGATCGTCGACAGCCGATTCGCGTCGCGGCGGGCATCATGATCTTGGCCGGCCTGACGATCGCCACCTCCGGGGCGTCTCAGACCCTCGAGCTGCTGGAGGCCGGGCGAGCGGCCACCAACCGCGGTGACCACGTCGAAGCGTTCGCTCTCTTTAGAGCCGCATACCAGCCGCAGGAGGACCACCCGATGGCGCTGGTGGGGATGTCACGGGCGGCGGCACAGCTCGACGATATGGAACGATTCCGCACGGTCCTCGATAGCCTTGTTGGGACAGAAGATGTCGGCCCGAACGGGCTGTCATACTGGGCTGCCCTGTCGCTCGAGGCCGGTGTGGAGCCGATCAAAGTCGTCGATCGATTCGATGCCTATCTCGATCGACGAACGGGGGAGATGGGTCCTTTGGCGAGGTTGTTCCGCGTTCTGCTCGGGCAGCGCGTACACGGGGCTGCGGTCGGGCTGCTCGACCGCGCTCTCGAAAGGGGTGCTGATCCCGCAGCGGTGGCGATGCTGCGCGGCGAGCTGGAGTTGGATCGATCGGATCCAGCAGCAGCGCTGGTGGCATACCTGAGCGCCGTCAGCTACGGGGGTGCGACCCTCGTCGGAGCGATCGCGGCGATCGAAGAATTGCTCGAGAGGTCTCCAGGCTTGGCACCGGAGGTCGCTGTGGCGAGGCTGGAGGCGGTCAAGACAGCTGCGGATGAGCGAGCGATGGGGCTCATGGTGCCGCTCGTGGTGCAGGCGTGGATGCGAGCCGGCGACTGGGACCGGGCGATCGCCGCGGCCGATGACCGTGCGCTGGCGCTGAGTGCGCGGGGTGAGCAACTGCGGCGTGTAGCAGTGGCGGCGCTGCCTGTGGCACCGGGTGCGGCCAGCCGCGCGTTGGATGCGCTCGTCGAGCTTGGACCGCCGGCGACGCGACCGGCAGACCGCCTGCTATCGGCCGAAGTCGCCCGGGCGACCGGCGACCACGGGCGGGCGGCCGCCGAGCTCAAAGCGGCTGCGCGGGCCGGGGTGCCTGGCGCCAACCAGGGTGCCTGGGTGGCCGAGGTCGCTGCCGCCCGCGTGGCCGGTGACTTCGCGGCCGTTGAGCGAGCGCTTGAACTGGCACACGTGGAGGCTATCGATGCGGCCGCGCTCGGCGTGCCGCGCGGCGATTTGTGGCTGAGCCGGCAGCGACCGGATAGTGCGATCGCATCCTACGCGCGCGCGATCACTGAGGATTATGCCACCCCAGAAGCGCTCGAAGCGCTTGGCCGCGCGCGATTGGTCCAATGGCTGCTCAGGGCGCAAGTTGGCGAACCGTTTTACGCCGTGCTCGGTCGGACGCTGATCGAAGCCCCCCGACAACCGGCGGTGGCATCGACGCGGCTCGATTCACTGGCGAGCTCGATTGGCGAGCCGGACTCACTCGGGATCGCGCGGTCGCTGCTGTATGGAATAGCGGGAGAGTGGCGGGGAAGAGCGGGTGACGCGAACGGTGCCAGCGAGGTGCTCACCCAAGCGATAGAGCGGTCCGGGTCGAGCGGCGAAGCGCCGGCGCTGTTATTGGCGGCCGGCCGATGGGCAGCGATGGCGAACGATCCTGAGCGCGCGATGGCGCTGTGGCGCGAAATCGTCGCTGAGCATGCCAACAGCCCGTATGCGCTCGAGGCGCGACGATTGCTTGCTGCGACCGACAGTGATGACGGACGATCGTGAACCGGCGTCGGTTTCTCCGGCTCGCTGCGTTGGCGGCGGTAACTGCGGTGCCAGGATGGGTACGAGCGGGGCCCCGCGTTGATCGCAATCGACCCATCGCGTCGCAGCCCTTCGTTATCCCGATGGACGATGCCCAGCCACAACCCCTGCGTGCCTATGGCATCGTCTATCGTGCGTTGCGGCAGGGCGGAACCGCGGATTGGCTGCTCAACTATCGTGGCGGGTCGTTTCTGGTTCATCATCCACCGGCATACGAGGAGAGTCTCGAGCGCGGCGTCATGACCGAATCGGCCAACGATCCAGTATTGAGTGCATACGAGTTGTCTCTGAGTGGCGGGCAGGCGCCGGTGCGGCTCGAGGTCGCACCGGAAATCGCTGTGTACGCGCCGCCCTACGCTGCGCCATGGGACGACGCTGTGCGGCTGGCGCTTGAGTTTGCCGACATACCGTACCGGGTGGTGTGGGATCGGGACGTACTCGGAACCGGACTGGCTGACGTCGATTGGCTGCATCTTCATCACGAGGATTTTACCGGCCAATACGGCAAGTATGGCCTCAACGTGCGGTCCACCGATTGGTATAGGGAGGCGGTCAAGGTCGACGGGGAGACCGCCACCGAGCTCGGTTTTGCAGACACTCGATCGCTCAAGCGCGCGATCGCGATTGCGATCCGCGAGTACGTCAACCAGGGGGGGTTCCTGTTCGCGATGTGCGCGGCTACCGAAACCCTGGATCTCACTCTGGCCGGCGATCCACCAGACTTTAGCGGCACGCTTTCATTCGCCGACTTCGCGCTCGAGCCGGGTGAGGTCGGGCCTTTCTCGACGATTGATGGACACCGCGTGAACACCCCCGACCGCCGCGTGCTGGACGCGGTGCAGCTGGCGCAATTCGCGCCGACCGTTGACCCCGTGGCGGCGATGTTGACACAGAACCATCGGTTGCAATTTCCGGACTGGTACGGTTTGACGACCTCGTTTCAGCCGTCGACGTTGAAGCCTGGCGTGCTGGTGCTCGCCTCCTGCGCTGCTCGCACCTTGGCCAAGTACCTGCACGGCGATTTTGGCGCCGGCACATTCACCTTCCTCGGCGGGCATGACCCCGAGGATTCACAGCACGCGATCGGCGACCCCCCCACGGATCTGGAGTACCATCCGCGATCGCCAGGCTATCGCCTTATTCTCAACAACGTGCTCTTCCCGGCGGCCCGTCAAGAGGAGCGTAAGACGTAGCGCCACTTGTAGATCCGGCGTAACTTTTTGTCGTGATCGCCTCGGCATCCCGGACCCCCGAGGTGGCGGGGCTGCTCGAACGACTCGTTCGCGGCGACCGCCGCGCGCTGGCCCGCGCGCTGACTTGGATCGAAGACCAGCAGCCCGGGTTCGAGCAACTGCTGCACGCGACCCACGCCGGCCTGGGGCGCGCGTTCCGTGTTGGCGTCACAGGCCCTCCGGGCGCGGGAAAGAGCACGCTGACCGAGAAGTTTGCACTGCTATGTCGGCGCCGCGATCAGAAGGTCGCTGTACTCGCCGTTGATCCCAGCAGCCCTTTCACGGGCGGAGCGCTGCTTGGCGATCGAATCCGGATGCAGGATCTCACGCTGGATGATGGGGTGTTTATCCGGTCGATGGCTTCCCGCGGGCGACTTGGTGGTTTGGCCACCACATCGCTCGAAGCGGCTGACCTGTTGGAGGCGTTCGGGTTCGACATCGTGATTCACGAAACGGTCGGGGTGGGTCAGACCGAGCGCGATATCGTGAGCGCGGCCGATACAACGGTGGTTGTGCTGGTGCCGGAGTCTGGCGACGCGGTTCAGACGATGAAGGCTGGATTGATGGAAATCGCCGATGTGTTCGTTGTAAACAAGGCCGATCGCCCGGGAGCCGAGAACTTGGAGCAAGCGCTGACAGCAACCTTGGGGCTCAGGCCGCGTGCGGATCGAGAGTGGAATCCACCGATCGTACGCACGGTTGCAGTCGAAGGCGAGGGTATCGAAGAGCTTGCGGCAGCGATTGATGCTCACCGGACTCATTGCCAGGAGAGCGGGGTGCTGATCGCCAAGCAACGTGCGCGATCCGCAGAGCGGGTTCGCGATTTGGTCGCGCGTCGGATCGATGTCCACGTGTGGGAGCGGTCTGGAGGAGAGAAGATTCTAGAACAAGCCCTCGAGCGAATTCGCGACGGCGATGCGACGCCGTACTCGGTGGCTGACGAGATCTTGGCTGCCGTCGGGTCTGGCCCAGGGTTAGTTCGGCCAGTGACAGAGCAGGAGGAAGGAACATGACGCCAACCGTGCGCAAGGATCGTGGTGACGATGGCCGGCCGATCGTTCAGGAGGCGTCGACGCGCGAGGAGCGAATGGCAGCGCGTGTGGCGGCGTGGCGTGACCGGTGGGATCGGCAGTCTAAGCGAGACATCGACTTCACGAGCACGTCCTCCATGGAGGTGGCGCCCATCTACACGCCCCTCGATCTGGCTGACAACGACCCAGTCGACGACATCGGGGTGCCCGGCGAGTACCCCTACACGCGCGGCGTTTACGATTCGATGTACCGAACCCGGCTCTGGACGATGCGTCAGTTCGCGGGGTTTGCCACCGCCGAGGAAACCAATGAGCGCTACCACTTCCTGCTCGACCACGGCCAGACCGGTCTGTCGGTCGCTTTCGATCTGCCGACATTGATGGGATACGACTCAGACCACCCGATGTCGGAGGGCGAGGTCGGGGTGTGTGGTGTCGCGATCGACAGTTTGGCTGACATGGAGACCTTGTTTCGCGGTATCCCGCTCGATCAGGTGTCGACCTCGATGACGATCAACGGCCCAGCGATCATCTTCCTGGCGCTCTACGTGGCGGTGGCCGAGGAACAAGGTGTTCCGCCTGACAAGCTGCGTGGGACGCTCCAAACCGACATCCTAAAGGAGTACATCGCACAGAAGGAGTGGCTCTTTCCGCCCGAGCCGCACCTAAAGATCATAGTCGACATGATGGCTTGGTGTGCGGACCACGCGCCGAAGTGGCATCCCATTTCGATCTCTGGATATCACATTCGGGAGGCCGGCTCGACTGCGGTGCAGGAACTGGCGTTCACGCTGGCGGATGGGTTCACGTACGTCGAAGAGGGAATAAGAGCCGGGCTCGACGTGGATCACTTTGCTCCCCGATTGTCGTTTTTCTGGAATGCCCACAACGACATCTTCGAGGAGGTCGCCAAGTATCGCGCCGCGCGGCGGATCTGGGCGCGTCACATGAAAGAACGCTACGGGGCCAAGGAACCCCGTTCGCTGCTGATGCGATTCCACACCCAGACAGCCGGATGCTCGCTCACCGAACAGCAACCCGAGAACAACATTGTGCGGACTGCGATCCAGGCATTGGCGGGTGTGATGGGTGGGACTCAGAGTCTGCATACCAACTCGATGGATGAGACGTACGCATTGCCAACCGAGAAAGCGGTCAAAATCGCTTTGCGGACCCAGCAGGTGATCGCCTACGAGTCGGGAGTAGCGAACGTGATCGATCCATTGGGTGGCTCGTATTACGTCGAAGCGTTGACCGATCGGATGGAAACAGAAGCAGAAACCTACTTCCGCCAGATAGAGGGTCTCGGAGGTGTCGTAGCCGGGATCGAGGAAGGCTTCTTCCAGCGCGAGTTGGCGTCCGCGGCAAGTCGGTATCAGGAAGAGATCGACGCCCGACGGCGAGTCATTGTGGGCGTCAACGAGTTCATTGAGCAAGACGAGCGTTTGGAGATCCCGATTCTCAGGATCGACCCGCGTTACGAGCGCGAGCAATGCGACCGAGTGAAAGAGCTACGAGCCAAGCGCGACAACGCGAAGTACCAGACAGCCATGGCGGAGCTCCGCCAAGCTATTCAGGATGAGCGGAACTTGATGCAGCCCGTGCTTGACGCAGTGCGCTCATACGCAACGGTGGGCGAGATCGTCGAGCTCATGCGTGATGAATACGGCACCTGGCGAGAACCGTCGATTTTCTGAGGACGGCCGCCACAGAGCGAGGTTGAACGACGATGACAGAACAGAAGATTCGAGTATTGGTGGGGAAGCCCGGTCTGGATGGACACGACCGCGGAGCCAAGGTGGTTGCCGCGGCGCTTCGCGACGCTGGCATGGAAGTCGTGTACACCGGTTTGCACCAAACACCCGAACGGATCGTCGAGACCGCCCTACAGGAAGACGTCGATGTGATCGCGCTGTCGATCCTGTCGGGTGCCCACATGACGCTTCTCCCGCGGGTGCTAGAGCTGATGCGAGAAGCGGGCATGAACGACGTTCTGCTGACCGGTGGCGGAATCATCTCAAAGGACGATATGCAAGCACTTGCGGAGATGGGAGTAGGACAGCTTTTCGGACCCGGGACCGCGACCGGTGAGATCGTCGAGTACATCGAGAACTGGGTCGACAATCGAGGTGCGAAAGTAGGGATCACGTCATGAAGTGCAGCCGTGTGGCGGCCCCTCGTTTGCTCGCCGCCCGTCCGTGACGCTGGATCTGACCTCGGAACAGAAGCTCCTCGTTGATACTGTGCGCGAATTTGCGCGCGACCGCATCGCCCCGATCGCTGCCGAGCACGACGAGTCGTGTGAGTTTCCATGGGACACGGTCCGCGAGATGGCGAGCTTGGGTTTGTTCGGAGTCCCGTTTCCGGAAGCGTTTGGGGGCGTCGGAGCTGACACCTTGACGACGGTCCTGGTGGTCGAAGAACTGGCCAAAGTCGATGCATCTCACTCGATCATCGTTGGCGCCCACACATCGCTGGCTGCTTCACCGATCGACGATTTCGGCAATACAGCGCAAAAGGAAAAGTATCTCGCGCCGATGGCGCGGGGCGAGTCGCTAGGCGCCTTCGGTTTGACCGAGGCGACGTCCGGCTCGGATGCCGCCAACATGGCGACCACCGCTACCCGCGATGGAGATGACTGGGTCCTGAACGGGACCAAGGTCTTTATCACCAACGCCGGTGTGGCGGGCACGATCGTTGTCGCTGCGGTAACCGACCGTGACGCGGGTCACCGCGGGGTATCGACGTTCATCGTCGACGCCAGCGCTGATGGCGTCTCAACGGGGAAGAAGGAGAACAAGCTCGGCTGGCGAGCGAGCGACACCCGGGAACTGATCTTCGAAAACGTTCGCGTGCCACACGAAAACCTGTTGGGTGAGGAGGGGCGCGGATTTCACCAATGCCTCCACACACTGAATGGGGGCCGGATCGGAGTTGCTGCTCATGCGCTCGGGATCGCTGGCGGCGCCTATGAAGCGGCCCGCAATTACGCCTTAGAGCGGCGTCAGTTCGGACAATTGATCGCCGACTTTCAGGCTACTCAGTTCAAGCTGGCCGACATGGCTACCGGCATCGAGGCTGGACGCCACCTGACCTATCATTCGGCTCGATTGAAAGACGCTGGCAAGCCGTACCGGTTGGCTGCCGCGCAGGCGAAGCTCTTCTGCTCTGAGCTCGCCATGCGGACCACCATCGAAGCGGTACAGATCCACGGCGGCAACGGCTACACTCGCGACTATCCGGTGGAGCGGATGATGCGCGACGCCAAAATCACGGAGATCGGCGAAGGAACCAGTGAGATCCAGCGGGTGGTCATCGCACGTGACATTCTAGGCAAGTCGCGTCACGCATGACCCGCTTTTCGTGGCCACCGATTCGCTGGGGAGACAACACCGTTACGGTGCTCTCAGATGGCCTCCAGCGATTGGACGGTGGCGCGATGTTCGGTGTCGTTCCTAGGGTCCTGTGGGAGCGGCGACTCCCGGCCGACAACCGCAATCGAATCCGGCTCGGGATGAACAGCCTGCTGATCGATGGACCAGGTGGCCGGACGGTGGTGGAGACCGGTTCGGGGGGCAAGGACGACGCCAAGTTCCAGTCGATCTACGGCCTCGAGCGTGATGGCGGCTTGCCGGCTCGGCTCGAAGCTGCCGGCGCACCGCCAGAGACGATCGATCGCGTCTTCCTCACTCACCTACACTTCGATCACGCCGGTGGGGCGACCGCTTGGGCAGAAGATGGCGAAACGGCGGTGCCGACGTTTCCCAGGGCTGTTTACTACATCCATCGCGGAGAGTTCGAAGCGGCAATGAACACCAATGAGCGCAACGCGGCGTCGTACATTGAACGAAACTACGCACCACTCATGGAACGAGGAGTGGTCGAGTGGGTCGTAGACGGGACTGCGGTCGGAGCGGTGACGGTGCTCGAGACGCCGGGTCATACGGCGCATCACTGCTCAATCGCAATTGACGACGGGGATGGGCGCAAGCTGGTGTTTCTTGGCGATCTCGTCCCGACGACCCATCACCTGCCGAATCCGTACATCATGGCTTACGACCTCTATCCGGTCACAACGCTCGAGACCAAGCAGCGCGTTCTACCTCAGGCGTACGATGACGGTTGGCTATGCGCTTTCGTGCACGACGCTGATCACCCGTTGGCGTACCTGCGTCGCGACGAGCGTGGCCGGTTTGAGCGCGACCCCGGGCGTGACCCATGGAGCGCCTGAGGATCGGTATCGTCGGCGCCGGTCCGGCCGGCGCGTATGCGGCCTGGCAGGCTGCCATTCAGGGACATCAGGTGACATTCTTTGATCATCGCGCGCCGTGGGAGAAGCCGTGCGGCGGTGGCATCACGGTGAAAGCTCAGGCCGAGTTCCCGTGGATCGGGGAGATGGCGCCTCTCGCCCGGCGGGTGCATGAGTTTCGGTTTCTGTCCCCGACCGATCGGGAGATCGAGTTCACGTGTCCCCGCGACACGCTGATCTTTGAAAGAAAGACCTTCGACGAGGCGATTCGCGTGCGCGCCGAGGGAGCGGGAGCGTCACGCGTGTGTCGGAAAGTGCAAGCGATCGAGCCGATCGGTGACGGGTGGCGATTGATCGCTCAGGACGAGGAGCACCGGTTCGATTTCCTCGCCGGGGCTGACGGTGCGGTGAGCCTCACACGCGACACGCTGGTTCCCGATTTCCCTGGCTTTCAAACCTCGATCGCCAGCGGTTTTCTGATCCCGGCGCAGTTGGACCGCATCGAGACGAAGTTCTTTGGGGACTCGCGCGGTTACTTGTGGTTTTTCCCGCGTCAGGATCACTTGTCGGTCGGGTTGTGTCTGTGGGGTGGAGAGGGAGCTGCTGCGCAGGGACGCGAGACGCGAGAGTGCTTGTTGGACTTGTTGCAGAAATACTTTCCGGATCTCGACCCGACATCTGGGAAGGGATACGGCGCGTTCATACCGACGATCATCGACTCGAAATGTTGGGAGGTCGCGCGCGGGGGAGACAATTGGGCACTCGTCGGTGACGCTGGTGGATTCGTGGATGCGATTACGGGCGAGGGAATCTTCTACGCTCTCCGCTCTGCCAGGGCTCTGACCCGCGCTATAAACGCCGGTGCGCCAGGCGAGTACGATCGTGTGTGGCGGGCCGAGTTTGGGGCTGAGCTCGAAAAGGCGAGTCGGCTCGTGCACCGGTTCTATCAGCCCGGTTTTGTAGAGCGTGTCATTCGATTCGGTGCACAGAGTAGCGGCATTCGTACCGTTCTCGCCGATTTGGTCATGGGAAATCAATCATACCTGACGCTTCGGCGCCGGTTGCAGCGTGAGATACTGCGCGCCGGGTGGCGCCGAATCGTCCCGATGCGAAAATCGCTGAAGGGGGCATGATATGTGTCAAGACGGTCAAACAGCTTTTATCGCGAGCGCGTGTCGAACGCCGATCGGGAAGTTCTTGGGCGCTTTGTCGCCCAAGGCTGCACCCGAACTGGGTGCGGTTGTAGTACGGGAGGCGGTCGAGCGGGCAGGCGTCGACCCCGAAACGATCGACGAAGTCATCATGGGGCAAGTCGTTCAAGCCGGTAGCGGACAGGCGCCGGCGCGTCAGGCCGCGCATCACGGTGGTGTGCCCGACACAGTGCCGGCGATGACGATAAACAAGGTCTGTGGTTCCGGATTGAAGGCGGTCATGCTAGCCGCCCAGTCAATTCGTGCCGGAGACCAACACTGTATCGTAGCCGGCGGGCAAGAATCTATGTCGAACGCGCCTTTCTTGGTTCAGGGCGCGCGACAAGGGATGAAGTTCGGCGATCAAAAGCTGATCGATGCGATGATCAGCGATGGGCTGTGGTGTTCGTTCGCAGGAGTGCATATGGGGAAACACGCCGAACTGACCGCTGAGAAGTCGAGTATCACCCGGGAACAACAGGATGCGTTCGCGTTTGAGAGTCATCAGAAGGCGGTTGCGGCGATCGAGACCGGCAAGTTTGACGCCGAGATCGTGGGCGTCGACATCGAAACCCGGAAGGCCACGGTGACGGTCGATACCGACGAGTGCCCGCGGAAGGACACCAGCATCGAGGTGTTGGGGCGGTTGAAACCGGCGTTCGCTCGCGACGGATCGGTGACCGCTGGTAACGCGCCAGGATTGAACGATGGTGCCAGCGCACTGGTCGTCGTGAGTGAAGACAAGGCGAGCGCGGACGGCCTCGAACCGCTGGCGCGAATCGTCGACTATGCTGCTGCCGGCATCGAACCCGAGCTGCTCTTTTACGCGCCGATCTTCGCGGTGCGAAAACTGATGGAGAAGACGGGTCGCTCAATCGACGACTACGAGTTGATCGAGGCCAACGAAGCCTTCGCCGTGCAGGCGCTGGCGGATGGTCACGAGCTCGGTTGGGACTGGGAGCGAGTTAACGTCAATGGCGGTGCCGTGGCCCTCGGCCACCCGATCGGAGCGAGCGGCGCACGGATCCTGACGACGCTCATCTATGCGTTGAAAGAAAGGGGCCTAAACCGAGGTTTGGCAACACTTTGTCTGGGAGGCGGCAACGCCGTTGCGATGGAGGTAGAGCGGTTCTGACGATCGAGAACGTCGCCGTCATCGGAGCCGGTACCATGGGTAACGGCATCGGCCACGTGTTCGCCCAGCACGGTCACGGCGTGGTGTTGGTCGATAGTGACCCGGTGGCGCTGGGTCACGGCCTCGAGACGATCGGACGCAATTTCGATCGGCAGATCCAGAAAGAGAAGGCGACCGAGGAGGAAAAGAGCGCCGCGCTTGATCGGATCGTCTCCAGCACCGATCTCGATTCGGTTCACGGTGTGGATCTCGTCGTCGAGGCGATCGTCGAGGACGAGGAGATCAAGACCGACGTCTTCCGAACGCTCGACGCGATCGTAAAGCCCGATGCCATCCTGGCTAGCAACACTTCTTCTATTTCGATCACCCAACTTGCGGCCGCCACGTCGCGGCCCGATCAGGTGATCGGCATGCACTTCATGAATCCGGTACCGGTCATGAAGCTGGTCGAGGTGATCCGCGGCCTCGAGACGTCCGCAGCGACTCACGACGCAGTCGTCGCGTTGGCTGAGTCGCTGGGGAAGACCCCTGTGACCGTCGAAGATTACCCCGGCTTTGTCTCCAACCGCGTCCTGATGCCGATGATTAACGAGGCGATCTTCTGCGTGATGGAGGGAGTCGCCGAGCCGGAGGCGATCGATACCGTGATGAAGCTAGGCATGGGGCATCCGATGGGGCCGCTGACGCTGGCTGACTTTATCGGCCTCGATGTGTGTTTGGCGATTCTCGACGTGCTGCACGACGGTCTCGGGGATCCCAAGTACCGCGCCTGCCCGTTGCTCAAGAGGATGGTTGCGGCTGGCCAGCTGGGTCGGAAAACCGGCCGCGGCTTCTTTGAGTACGGAGGTAGCAAGTGACAACGACGTTGGTGATTGAGCACCGTGGAGCGGGCCCGGGATGCACCGCGTCCTCATTGCAGGAGGGCGCATCGACGTGGTAACCCAACTCCGGCAACTCAATGACATACAACAGGAGATCGTCCGCACCGCGAGAGAGTTTGCCCAACAGGAGTTGGCTCCTCACGTCGCAGAGTGGGACCGGACCGGCCACTTTCCGCGCGACGCCGTTGACGCTCTCGGTGAGCTCGGCTTCTTGGGCATGCTCATGCCGGAGGAATGGGGAGGAAGCGGACTCGATACCGTGACCTACCTCCTGGCGCTCGAAGAGATCGCCAAAGTCGACCCATCACTGGCGGTCTCGATGAGCGTTCACAACTCGCTCCCGAGCCAGATGTTGCTGACGTATGGGACGGATGAGCTCAAGGAGCGGTATCTGCGCTCCATGACAGCGGGGAAGATGTTGGCTGCGTTCGCCCTATCCGAGGCCAATGCCGGTTCGGACCCGGCGGCGATGATGTGCCGCGCCCAATTGGACGGCGATCGCTACTTGCTCAATGGCGCCAAGGCATGGGTCACCAACGGTGGCACGGCTGATGTCATCGTCGCGATGGCGCGAACAAGCGATGATGGTGCGCGCGGCATATCCGCGTTCGTGGTCGAGCCGACGTGGGATGGTTTTAGCGTCGGGAAGGAAGAAAAAAAGATGGGTCTCAAGTCATCGAACACGACCGAAATCGTGTTCGCTGATCTAGAGGTACCAGTGGCCAATCGGTTGGGTGAAGAGGGGCACGGCCTAAAGTACGCACTCGCCAGCCTTGAACACGGTCGTCTGGGGATCGCGGCTCAAGCACTCGGGATCGCCGAAGCGTGCCTAACGTTGTCGATAGACTACGCGCGTGAACGACACGCGTTTGGACAGCCGATCGCCGAATTCCAGGGGCTTCGGTTCCAGCTCGCTACACTGGCTGCGGAAGTTGCTGCGGCGAGGGCGCTGACCTACGCTGCGGCAGACAAGCAAGATCTCGGAGGCTCGGCACGTAAAGAGGTCTCGATGGCCAAGCTGCTGGCAAGCCAAGCTGCGATGAAGGCCGCGGTTAATGCGGTGCAGGTTTATGGTGGGTATGGCTACACCCGCGACTATCCCGTGGAGCGGTATTTCCGCGATGCCAAGGTCACCCAGATCTACGAGGGTACCTCCGAGATTCAGCAGTTGGTGATAGCCAGTGAACTGTTCGGCGATTAACGTTTTCGTTGTTCGCAGGCTCGATGTTTAGACCGCGAGAGGAGTTCTAGTGGACATCTTCGATCTGATGGACGACGAGGGTCACGAGCAGGTCATATTCTGCCACGACCCACGAGCGAAGCTCAAGTCGATCATCGCCATTCATGATACAACACTTGGACCGGCGCTCGGGGGCACTCGCATGTGGCCCTACCGAAACACCCAGGAAGCACTAATCGACGTGCTCAGATTGTCAGAAGGAATGACCTATAAGGCATCGGTAGCGGGTCTCGCATTGGGCGGTGGCAAAGCGGTGATCATCGGTGACCCCAAGACCGAAAAGACCGAAGAATTGTTGCGCGCACACGGCCAGTTCGTTGACACACTCTGCGGCCGTTACATCACCGCTGAGGACGTAGGTATATCGGTTGATGACATGGAGTTCGTGTATCAGGAGACGAAGTACGTCACCGGCATCGACTCCAGTCCCCGCGGATCGGGCGACCCGTCCCCGGTGACGGCGTTTGGGTGCTATCATGGGATCAAAGCCAGTTGTCTAAAGAAGCTCGGATCAGACGATCTCAAGGGTGTACGCGTGGCGGTCCAAGGTGCCGGGCACGTTGGTTTCTATCTGTGCCAAGATCTGGCTGCGGAGGGTGCTATCATCACGATCACTGACATTGAGCCCTCGAAGGTAGAGCGAGTCGTGAACGATTTCGGCGCTACAGCGGTCGAGCCGGAAGCGATTTACGATGTCGAATGCGAAGTTTTTGCGCCTTGTGCGTTGGGTGCGATCATCAACGACCGAACCCTACGCAGATTGCGCTGTCAGATCGTGGCCGGTGCAGCTAACAACCAGCTTGCTGAAGACCGGCACGGTGACGCGTTGGACGCTCGCGGCATTCTGTACGCTCCAGACTACGTCATCAACGCAGGTGGCCTGATCAACGTGTACAGCGAGATCGTCGGTTACGACCACGATACCTCGATGCAGAAGGCGCGTGGGATATACGACACGCTGCTTTCGATCTTCGACATCGCTGAAGAGCAGAAGATCCCGAGCTACAAGGCGGCCGACTGGCTGGCCTGTCAGCGACTTCGCGAGGCGCGTGAGGAGATCGAGAAGCGCGATGAGATGTCCGCACCGGCGCCGGTTTAGGCTCTGTCCGTGAGCAACGGCCGCAAAGTCCTATTGGCAGCGGATCACGCTGGCTACTCCCTGAAAGAAGATCTGGAGGCACACTTGGTAGATCTCGGATACGAGCCCGTTGATCTGGGTACTGACTCGACCGACTCGGTCGATTATCCCGATTTTGGCGCGCAGTTGGCGAATGGCATTCGCGAGGGCAGAGCGGATTGCGGCGTGCTGGTCTGCGGCGCCGGGATCGGGATGGCGATGGTCGCCAACCGTCAGCCCGGTGTGCGAGCCGCGAACTGCCTGACCGAGGAAATGGCATCGCTGGCTCGTGAGCACAACGACGCCAATGTGCTCTGCCTGGGTAGTCGCTTGTTGGCCGCTGCCGATGCGAAGAAGATCCTCTGGAAGTTCCTCGAAACCCCGTTCGGTGGTGGCCGGCATGAGCGTCGGGTCGAGAAGATCGAGCAGCTAGTCTCATGAACGGCCTACGCGAAACCGATCCCCAGATCGCAGCCGTCTTGAAGGCCGAGGCGGAGCGCCAAGCGAACGGCCTCGAACTCATCGCCAGCGAGAACTTCGTGAGCCCCGCTGTCTTGGAGGCGATGGGCTCGGTGTTGACGAACAAGTACGCCGAGGGTTATCCCGCTCGGCGCTACTACGGTGGTTGCGAGCATGCCGACGAAGCAGAGCAGCTGGCGCTCGATCGCGCAATCGAGCTGTTTGGCGGTGATCACGCCAACGTCCAATCGCACTCCGGCTCGCAAGCCAACATGGCAGCTTACATGGCGTTGATGGAGCCGGGAGACACGTTGCTCGGGATGGACCTGTCAGCGGGTGGTCACCTCACGCACGGGAGTCCGGTCAACTTTAGCGGCCGACTGTACCAGGTCGCGAGTTACGGTGTCGACACGGACAACGGTCTCATCGACTATGAAGAGGTTCGTAAAACCGCTTTGGAAGCTCGGCCACAGGTTATCGTGGCTGGTGGTAGCGCGTACAGCCGTACGATCGATTTTGGAGCGTTTCGAACCATCGCCGACGAGGTCGAAGCTCGACTGATCGTCGACATGGCACACTTTGCTGGACTCGTGGCTGGCGGCGCATTTCCCTCACCGGTGCCACACGCCGACATCGTCACCACTACGACCCACAAGACGCTGCGCGGTCCGCGCGGTGGATTGATCATCTGTCGCGAAGAACATGCGAAACCGATCGACAAATGGATCTTCCCGGGCTTACAGGGGGGACCGTTGATGCATGTCATCGCTGCTAAGGCGGTCGCGCTCAAAGAAGCATTGGAGCCGGGATTCCGCCTCTACGCGCGGCAGGTGGTCGCGAACGCGCGCTCTCTGGCGGCGGCGCTCGTTGAGCGCGGCTATCATGTCGTATCCGGCGGTACCGACAGTCACCTTTTCCTGGTCGATCTTTCCGCTACCGGAGAGTTGACCGGCAAGGAGGCTGAAGCGGCGCTCGGGGAGGCCAAGATGACGGTCAACAAGAATACGGTGCCGGGTGAGACGCGTAGCCCGTTTGTGACCAGCGGAATCCGGGTCGGGACACCAGCGCTGACAAGCCGCGGTATGACCGAGACCGAGATGCGAGCGATCGGCGGGTTGATGGCGGATGTCCTGGACGCACCAGACGATCGAGCCACGATCGATCGCGTGTGCTCGAGCGTGGGCGAAATCTGCGCGGCGTTTCCTCTCTACGAGCAGTGGCGCGAGCAGCGCCACGAGCTGGCGCAGACCGGGGCGTAGGCGGCCCCGGGCGGCACCGACCCGCCATGCGTCAGCCCACTGGTACCACTGAGTCGTCACTCACCGTACGCGGGTCACGGTTCCTGAGCTGTCTGGCTCCAGCGGCTGACCCCAAAGCGGCCTCGCAGGTTTTCGGTCGCCGCAGCCGAGCCCACGCTGACGCTACCCATCACTGCTGGGCATACCGTACCTGGTCCGATGGTGATCTCGAGATGGCCGGGTTTGACGCGGGCGAGCCCAGTGGAACCGCCGGGCGCCCGATCTGGGGAGCGCTCGAGCGAGCCGATGTCGTGAACTCGGTTTGCGTGGTGTCGCGGTGGTTTGGTGGAACGCAACTTGGCACCGGCGGACTGAGACGCGCCTATGGTGATGCGGCTCGGCTGGCGATCGAAGACGCGATCGCTGGTCGCCAGCTTCCGGATGTCGGAGTTTGGTCGCGGTTCGAAACAAGCTTCCCGTACCCCGCCACGTCGCATGTGCGTCGCGTGGCGGCCAGATACACCGCGCGCGAGGAGAGCGCGGATTACGGGGAACAGGTAAGGTTGGTGCTATCGGTGCCGGCTACAGAAGCCGAGCCGTTCGCACGCGGGTTGGCCGAGATCGGTGCCGGAACGGTTCATGCATCACCGCTGGGGGAGTGCCTTCGCCTGTCGAGTATCGCTCACAGGAAGCGGTAAGGCAGCTTGACGCCTCGCGCACGCGACACCTACTTTTGATTCACGAGGAGTCAGCGTATGACCGATGAAGCACGAAAAAAAGGATCCGTCGACGACCTGCTCTCCGATGTCGAGGCGTACATCGACGATTGGTTCCAAGCCAAGCTGCCGTTCACGTTTCAAGGCGGCGTCCGCTGGACCCCGCAGACAGACGTCTATGAAACGGAAGACGATTACCGGGTGACGATGGCGCTCCCGGGGATGAGCACTGAAGACATCCAAGTCCACTTCGAGCGCGATACACTGCGAGTAAGGGGCGTGCGACGGGAACGGCGGGGCGATCCTCGCAACTACTTTAAGATGGAGATTCCGGTGGGGCCTTTCGAGCGGCGAATTCGTTTGCCGCGATCGATCCGAGCTGACGAGATCGCCGTCCACTACGAGAATGGTCTGTTGCGAATTACCGTGCCCAAGGTCTCCCCAGTTGACGTGCCCATCGAGTCGGCGTGAATAACACTCATATCGACACCACGATCCGCGAGCGTTTGCGGGAGCTAGACAATCGCTATGAAGAGCGCGCGTATGCGTTTGTTCTCATGGCTCTGGAGGAAGTCGTGGGTCGTTTGCCTCGCCGAAGACATGTGACCGGTGAAGAGCTGGTCGAAGGGTGTCGTGACTTGGCGATACGGCTGTACGGGCCGATCTCGAAGACGGTCCTGGAGCACTGGAATATCTCGACAACACGAGATTTTGGAGAAATCGTCTTTAATCTGCTCGAGGTGGGAGTCCTCTCGAAGGACCAGGACGATGACAAGAGCGACTTCGATGATATTTTCGACTTTGCAGATGTCTTCGAGGTCCAATATCCATGGGGAGGCCGGCCGCTGGGGTAGATTGCGGACGCACCACCCTACCACGGGAGGGGAGGTTGTGATGACGGAGTTTCCCGCGTGCCAGAAGTGTGGATCAGGCGTACTAATTCCGCTCTCGGACTATGGCCGGGACGGAGCCACAATCGAGTACAAAGCCTGGGTGTGCACCAATCCCGATTGCGGCTTCAATCTTCGCATCGACAACGGCGAGATTTCGATCGGCCGAACCGTAGGTCAATCACTCAAATAGCTAACTCAAGTGACGGTCGATCGAGACGATGATCCGCGCGATTATCTTCGATCTAGACAACACGTTGGTGGACTTCATGTCGATGAAGCGACTTGCGGTCGACGCGGCGATCCACGCCATGATCGATGCCGGGCTGCCATTCGATGTGGAGACCGCGGAGAAGGAGATCCTCTCTGTCTACGAGCGAGAGGGGATCGAGTATCAAACGGTATTTGACGATTTTCTTGAGGCCAACCTCGGACATGTCGACCACAAGATTCTGGCCGCTGGTGTAGTCGCCTACCGGCGAGCCAAGGAAGCAGCGCTCGTTCTCTACCCGCACGTCACCGTGACGCTGATGGACCTTATCAAGCTGGGGTTGGACCTAGCGGTGGTTTCCGACGCCCCACGCAGGGAGGCGTGGCTTCGGTTGTGCTCGCTCAACCTGCACCACATGTTCGATGTTGTGGTGACGTTTGACGATACCGGGGAGCGCAAGCCCTCCGCAGCGCCGTTTCGGCGCGTCCTTTCGGAGCTTGGGGTTGAGTCGCACGAGGCGCTCATGGTTGGTGATTGGCCCGAGCGAGACGTTGTGGGCGCTGCCAAGGCGAACATCCGGACCGTTTTTGCGCGCTACGGGGACACTTTCGGGACGGTCGACTCAGGCGCCGATTATGAGATCGGCGATATTCAGGAACTGATCGGTATCGTCAGCGACCTGAATTCAGCGAAGCTGGAAGGAGCGGAGGCCAATCCGTGAGCGATTGTTTGTTCTGTGGGTTTGTTAACGGTGAGATCGATGCCAACATTGTGGCCGACGGCGACCACTGGTTGGCGTTTCGCGACATCAATCCGCAAGCGCCAACACACATCTTGGTGATACCCAAGAAGCACGTCGCGACTGTCAATGACCTGAAGGCTGAAGACGAAGCTCTGGTTGGGGAGCTGGTGCGCGCCGCGGGTCAGATCGCCAGCGATGAGGGTATCGCAGAGGAGGGCTATCGCCTGGTGCTCAATACCAACGCGGGTGCCGGGCAATCTGTTTTTCACATTCACTTGCACTTGCTCGGCGGCAGGCGGCTCTCTTGGCCTCCCGGTTAGATCGACCGATATGAGTGAGAACGAGCTGGTAGAGCGTCTCGCCGAAGATCAGAAGATCGCTCTCAAGGCGGGCGACAAGATCCGGGTGGGGACGTTGTGTCTACTCTCGAGTGAGCTGACGAACAAAAGGATTGAACTCGGTCGCGACCTCGAGGAGGAGGAGGTCATCGGTGTCTTGTCCAAGGGTCAGAAGCAGCGTCGCGAAGCCGAGCAACAGTATCGCGAGGCTGGCCGGGAGGAGTTGGCGGACAAAGAGGCGGCTGAGGCAACGATCATCGGCGAGTACCTCCCGGAACCGCTCGATGACGCCGCGTTGACACAA
>JBFGIA010000033.1:0-21347 GCA_041577935.1 Gemmatimonadota bacterium
CGGGATCTACGCCGCTTGGGCGATCCCGTGCTCCCGGCAGATGCCATCCAGTAGCTGGTTGACAGCATCCAGTGCGATCGCGGCGCCGGCTTCGGCGTCGGCCTCGTCTTCAGGGGTCGAGACACAATTCGCGAGCAGCTCGCGGGTTTCATCGGCATGCTCGATGTCGAGCGTGCGATGCACCTCGAAGTAGTCGATCGCTGGCGAGCCGCTGACGCCGTAGTGCTTCTCCAAACCGTCGATCTTCTCGGTCGCCACCGCGGGAACCATCGCCTCGTAGGCGTAAAGCGCCCCAAGACCGCTGGCCAAGGGGCCGTTGCTCACTGCCCGGCGGAACGCTTCCACCGCGAAGCTCGTTTCAGGTAGTGAGTCGGTGCTTTCGGCTTCGTCGGCATCACACCCCACGGCTTCGGCGAATCGCAGCCACAGACCCGGATGGTGTTCGGGGCCTTCTTCCTCATCGCGCAGGTTCTTGAGCAGTGCCTGTCGCGTTTCGAGATCCTCACAGCGCGAATGGAGCGCCGAGATGTAGGTCGGGAACGCCTTGACGTGCTGGTAGTACTGACCGGCATACGTCCGCAGCGCTTCCGGAGAGAGCGTTCCATCCTGCCACGCCCGGTAGAAGGGGTGCTTGAGGATATGGTGTTCCTTGATCAGAGCGTCGATTCGAGTCAAAAAGTCTTGCGGCATCATCGCCTCCGCTGGGGGTGTCACTCGAACATGGTGGACAGAAAAACTCGACCCGAAATCTATACTACCGCCGCCGGACGTGCTCGATGAGGTGTTGCCCGATCTCGGCGTCGGTCTGGACGCCGCCAAACGGCTCGGCGCCGGGTCCGATGGCGAAGATCGGCACCAACTCGGCGGTGTGGCCCAAGGTCGTGTAAGCGCCGGTCAATACGTCGTCGTTGGGAAAAACCGCGAACCCACCCGTCTCGTGGTCGGAGGTGACGACGATCAGAGTTTCGGGATTGGCCGATTGGTAGTCGAGCGCGCGCCGAATCGCCTCATCGAAATGCGCCATTTCGGCGGCGATGACGTCAAACGGTGCGTTGTCGTGTCCCCGCTCGTCGGTCTGCTCGGTCTCGACCAGGAGAAAGAAGCCGTCGGGATCGCGGTCGAGGACCTCGAGCGCTGCGGCAGTCATCGTGGCCAGTGACGGGTCGCGATCCTCCGCGCTTACGTTCAGGGTGTTGAACAGGCCGAGCAGGTAGGAGAGCGTATCGAGCGGCAGTTCGCGCAATCTGTCCGGATCTCGGACAACCGTGTACCCAACCCCAAAGCGGGGATCGGCCTCGAGCACGCCCTGACCGTCGCCGAGTAGCACTTCAATGCCGTGATTCGCCATCTCGTTCGCGATCTGTGGGTACGCGTAGCGGTCGCTGGTGTGAGCCGCGAACGCCGCCGGGGTGGCATCGATCAACTGGGCGGTGGTGACGATACCGGTCGCGAGGCCGAACACCTCGGCAACATCGATCACCGAAGGGCGCGGCAAGGAATCGGGTCCAACGCCGATTCCCGAGTAGAACGTCCGCATACCGATCGCCAGCGCGGTAGCGGCCGAGGCACTCTCGGGGCGATTGCTTGAGGTGTTGCCCGAATGCATGAGGCCAACGATCGGGAATTGCGCGACCGCCGGCTCGCGAGTGGTCCAGAGCGCACTCCAATAGCCTATCCCGGCTCCGTCGGCGATGAACAGGATGAGTCTGGTTGGCGGCGCTTCACCCGTTGGTGCGTCCTCGCGTGTTTGCTCGGCCGCAAAGCTCGGGGGCGCATCTGAACCCGAGCAGCCGACACTGATCGCTAGCACGATCGAAAACGCGATTGCTTGAACGATCGAGTTCAGAACCGAACTCCCAGAAAAAGACCCGCGGCTGCCGTCGCACACGCGATGCCGAACACCGCCCATCGCCGCAGAAGGCTGCCGGGTTGCAAATCGGGCTGCTCGATGTGGCGTGTCACGCAGTAGTAATTGAGCGCGTACGTTAGTGGCGACAGCAGAAAGCTGGCCACGGCCGCGACCGTCACCAGCACGACGGGGTCGGGCAACAGCGCGATCTCGAGCAGCGCGAGCGACACGATAAACACCAGAAAACCCCAGAAGAGGGGCTGCTCGCCGGGCGGTGCCGGCGCGATTCGGCGCACACAACCGGTAAACGCGCGTGGGAAGCCGTCCAAGACGCCAAAGCTGGTTGACGCCATACCGAAGAACGCCGCGATCAGGAACGGGTAGAGCGCCCAGCTGCCGAGGACGTCGGTGTAGAGGCGGGCGATCGTGATCGCCACCTGGCCGCCCTGGGGAACGCTTCCGGTGGGCCTGAGGACAGCCACGCCCAAGGCCAGAAACATTATCGCGAGGACAAACGAGAGCCCGTAGCCGAGCCGCATGTCGGTAAGCGCGATCGTTAGCACCCCACGCTCCCGGTCCGGTCCTGGGCCGGCGCGCTCGGCCCAGGTATCGCGCCGCTCGAGCGCCCACATCGAATGCCACACCGAGACGTCGAGCCCGGTCGGCATCCAACCCAGCATCGCTGCTGCCAGCACCAACGAGCCGACGGGGAGGTGCGGGCGGACGAGCTCGATCACGATGCCGGGGGACGGGGGTCGAGCGAAGAAGGCGATCGCGGTCATGACTGCGAGCACGGTGAGCATCGCTTTGCTGGCCGCCGAAAGGCCGGAGAAACGCCCCGACCAGAGAACCACAGCGCCCAGTCCGGCGATCGCCGCGCTCCAGGCGACCAGCGATAGCTCCGGCACGACCGCCCGCGCCACCACCGCGGCTACGCTCAGGACGCCGGCCAGGACCGTCACGCCTTGCACGACGGTTCCCAGCAGAAACGTCCACAGCGCCCAGTTGTGAGGCCCGGGAATGCGTGCGTAGCCATCGAGCAAAGTCGCGTTGGTAGCGACCGCGTACCGCGGCCCGAAGTCGAACGCCGGATACTTGAAGAGGTGGGCGAACGTCACCAGCCAGAGCAGGCTGTACCCGTACAGGGCTCCGGCGGTCGGTGCGAGGACGAGATGGCTCGCCCCGATGGCGGTAGCCGCCATGACGAACCCCGGACCCAACCATCGCATCCAGTCGATGCTCTGGGCCCAGCGGGGTTCAGCGATGGCGGTTTGGCGAGACATGGCGCCTGTAACAAGCCCCGGGAAGGTCGTTTGACCCTCCCGGGACGATGTGGGGGTCTGCTAGCTGATTACTACAGCTTCTGCATCGCCGCTGGTCGCACCAGCGCCGTGCCGGCCGACACGAACTGGTAATCGGCGACCTCCTGGAAAATCTCGCGCGCTTTGTCGGCGTTTCCGGCCGCTTCGTGCGCAAGCCCCAGGTGATACTTGACGAACGGGTTCTGAAGGTTGGCCTGCTCGTAGTGGGCGATCGCTCCTTCGGCGTCACCCTTACCCAACGCTACCAAGCCGTGTACCGCGTGATACGGCTCGAGCTTGCGCGGGTTGGCGTCACCTTCGAGCAGCGCCTTGTTCTCTTCGGCCTTTGTGGCCGCGGTCTCGTAGTCACCGCTGCGGGCCGCCAGCCTGGCCTCCCAGATACGGATCGCCGCTTCCTGGCGGCGGCTGAACTCGACGTCGCCCGTCGCCTCGGCGCTTTCGCGCATCAGGGCCGAGAGGTCTTTGATGGTCGCTTTGGCCTCGGGGATCAGCTCGTTGAAGAGCGCGATTGTGGCCGCGTTGGCCATCGTGAACTGCCGCACCGTCCGCATCTCGTCGGCCGGAATGTCGAGGCCCGCGTACTCGGCATCGATCTTCTTGAGCTCGGCGATCGCGGCTTTCGGATCGCCCTCGTAGACGTGGACGAAGGCGCTGAAGTTGGCGTTGGTGATCTTGTTCGTGCCTTTGTCGACATCGGCGGCGAGCTTGTAATCGGCGCGCGCCGCATCGTAGTCGCCGAGGAACGTGTTGACGATCCCACGCTTGAGCGCTGCCAACCCCAGAGCCGGGTCTTTGTCGAGCGCGGTGGTGTAGAAGTCGCGCGCGCCCTCGTAGTCCTTGAGACCACGCCGAACGTCGCCCTGGAACGAGTACCCCATGGGGTTGTCCGGATCCAGTTCGGCGACGTGTGACGCGTGCTTCCCGGCAGCGTCGAAGTCGTAAGGCTCTTGGAACATCGTCGAGAAGAAGAGCCCGGCGTGGGCGGCCAGCATCTGCGGGTCGAGGTCGACCGCCTGCTTCATCGAAGCCCGCGCATCGGCGACTTCCTGCCGCGCGCCTTGAACGCCAGCCAGGACGACGTACGCTCGCGGGCTGTTCGGGTATTGCTGGACGAGTGCTTTGGCGAGCTCGAGCTGACGGTCGGTGTTGTTGTCTTGCCCCGCCTGCACGATGTCGACCAGGGTTCGCTCGCCGTCACTGACGGCTTCGAGGTTCGCAGCGGCTTGAGCGATCGCCGTGCGCGCCTCTTCAGGCGAGAAGACCGTGTTCGCGATGCCGATGTAACCGCGCACGAACGTTGGGTCTTCCTCGATGGCGAGCCGGAAGTGGTCGAGCGCAGGAACGGCGCGGCCGACGTCGAAGAGCGCCTGGCCCTGCTCGAAGTGAGCCAGCGCCGCTTCCGATGTCGTCGTGGCCGGGATCTCAGCGATCGCCTCCACTTCCTCGACGTACTCGCCGGCTTCTTGTTGCTGGCCACATCCTGCGAGCAGGAGTGCGACTCCGACCGCAACGGATAACCGTTCGAGAGTGTTCAACGTCTCCTCCGATTCATTGAATGGATACAGTTGGCTGGGGTTCAGACGTAAAGACGCCATCCGGTTTTGGTAACGCTCAATTCTTTTTCGGAGCGGACAGCACCGCAGAAGGTAGCGTTCCCCCGCACGGGTCGCCTGGGGCCCACGTCTGGGCCTAGGTTCGCCCCATGACGCACGCCATGGAGCAACGCGACCGGTGGCGCCGTGCTGCACCGCGCTGGCGGGCTCAACGCGACTTCGTGCGCGCCCTGACGGCGCCAGTGTCGGAGGCGCTGCTGGCTGCTACCAAGCCCGAGTCCGGCGAGCGGTGGCTTGATGTCGCGGCCGGCGTCGGCGATCCAGCGATGTCACTGGTCGATCGGGTCGCCCCGCACGGTAGTGTCGTGATGACCGACCTCGTTCCCGACATGCTGCTTGCGGCCTGCGAGAATATTCGTGCCGAGGTCGGTGAAGGATCGGGTGGCTTGTTGCCGGTCGCCGCAGCCGCCGAGGCGCTACCGCTCAAGAGCGCCTTTGACGGGGTCACGTGTCGCTTTGGCGCCATGTTCTTCGCCGATCCGCTGACCGCTCTGAGCGAGATTCGTCGAGTGCTTGCGCCGGGTGGGCTAGCGGCGTTCGTGGTGTGGGCCGACCGCGAAGAGAACCCCTACTTCACCGAGATGGAAGGCGCCCTGCGGGATGTCATCGACGATCTTCCCGTCCACGAACCGGATGATCCTCACGTGTTCCGGTTCTCGCCGCGCGACAAGTTGGCCGCACTCCTGAGATCCGCCGATTGGGTGGATGTTGACGAGCAGGAGACACCTTTCACGATGATTATACCGATCTCGGCCAGCGAGCTTTGGGATCACACGGTGGGGTTGAGCGTCGAGGTCGCGGGGTTGGTCGAAGAGCTCAGTGCCGAGCGCGCGGCCGAGCTCAAGTCGATCTTCGAGAGCCGCGTGGCGCGCTATTTCCCGGATGGTACGATGCGTATGCCGGCTGTCATCCGTCTAGTGCTGGCACGGACTCCGGACTGAAGGTCTACTCCCGCGTCGCATTCCCGAACCCCGGCCCAGCCGTGCGCCATACGACCCACAACAGCGATCCTATCCACAGACCGTAAACGACCAGTCTCGCCGGGTGATAAGCGATCGTGGTGACGACATCACCTGACTGACCGAGGACGTGTTGCAGGATCGCTCGCGAAACCTGCTCCGCTGTAAACCAACCCCACAAAACGATCGCCCAGTACATGCCGATCAGCTTCCAGCGCGGCATGCGCGCGGCGGCCGGCAAGTACCGCGTGTTGAGCATCGTAACGACCAACGCGAAACAGTACATCGACGCGATCGTGAACGGCCCGGCGATCAACACGAGGAAGTTCGGCTGCAGCGCCTCGAAGCTCTCGCCGCCGACCCATGAAGCGGTGATGACGATCATGCTGGCGCCCACAAACAACGACAGCAGAATCAGGAACGTTCGACTCAGCGTGATACGATGGTCGTGACGGCCGATTCGATGGTAGACGATGTCGCCGGTGATGCGGGTCACCGTGTCGACGATCCCAAGTTGAGTAGAGAACAGGACCAGAGCGCCGCCTAGCAGAAAGATGATCTCGAGCCAAGCTCCACTGCGTTCACGAAGCACCTCTGCCTGGGCCAGTACCATCCCGGTCTGATCTCCGGCCAGCTCCGGGTTCCCCGTGCCGATGGTAGCGCTCACCAGCAGCGTCGTGATGACCACGCTCAGCAGAATCAGAACCACGAACGTGGCCAGCAGCTCGCGCTGCGCCAACCCCATCCAGCCGCGAAATCTGGCCAGCGCCGTCTCGTTCTGAACGGAGAACGCGAACCCGCGATCGGTAACCCGCTCGTTCTCACCCCGAATGCCGCAGATTCGACCCTGATAGACGCCCATCCCAAAACCCTTGTCCCGGATCCAAAGCGATTGGGCGAGCAACAGCGTCCCACCGCTGCCGGCGTAAGCGACGGCGATCAGTAGGGTTGGGAACTGGTCACCCGAGAGCAGCGACCGCGGCGCGCTCCCGATCGAGGCCGCGCCTTTGGCCAGCGCGGTCACGTCACCGAACGTCACGCCAGCCGCCAGCAGTGCCAGAAAGAGGAGCGGGAAGAAGAGCAGAATCAAGCCGATCTCGAACTTCTCGAGCGCGTTGTACACAACCCTGGAGAACGCCAGCGCGAACCAGATAAAGGCTAGCATCAACAGCGCGATCGGTTGCCACGCCGTGATGATCTCGGCACCGGCGATGGTGTTGATCGTCGTTCGCGAAAACTCGGCCGATACCGCCGCCCAACCCGGCCAGAAGAACGAGATCAACGTGGCCGCCAGAAAGAACCACGGCCAGAACGCACGGCGGTCGAGCCGCGCCATGGCGGTGAACACCGATTCACCGGTGGCCAGACTCCAGCGCTCGATCTCGCTGATGACGACGAACTGGGTGAGTACGCCGACCCAGAACAGCCACCAGATCGCGAAACCATTGGCGGCGATCAGGTTCGGCCATAGCAGGAACTCGCCGGCCCCCAAGCCCATGCCGAGCGCGATCATCGACGGGCCGAGGACATTCTTGAGCCGCGGCACGCGGGGGACGTCGTTTAACTCATAGAGCGGAGGTCCGGCCCCGCGGCGTGGATAGTCGGCCGACGCTGGTGCGTCCGGGAGGCGTGACTCGTCGATGGGGCGGAAGACCCCATCGCGGTATTCAACCCCCTCGTCCGGAGGGCACGAGATCTCTTGGTCGCTCATGGGGGCGCGCGCAACCCTAACCCTGGAGCCGGTTCGATCGCAACCCGCGTCAGTGTGCGGGGAGGCCACCGACCGTTAGTATGCCGCGACGTGTCCGCGGACTCTCCGATCGATCAGCACATCGTCTACTCCACCGCTTACGAGGCGGACATCGGGGCGCACGTGTTCCCGACCGAGAAGTTTCGCGGCGTGTTCGAGCGTTTGGTCGCTGAGGACGGACTCGAGCGGCCGCTCGCACCGGAGCGACCGGACCGCGAAGCGTTGCTTCGGGTCCATACCGTAGAGTACATCCGCGACCTCGAGCGTGGCCGCCATACGGAGCGCACGATCGCCAGCGAGCTGCCGATCACAGGCGAGATCGTGGAGTGGTTTATGCTGTCCTGCGGTGGCACGATGTTGGCGTGCCGGCAGGCGCTCGCGCTGGGGTGGGCGGCGCACCTCGGGGGCGGGTTCCATCACGCCTTTCCGGCTCACGCCGAGGGGTTCTGTTACCTCAACGACTTGGCGGTGGCGGCCCGAGCGGCGCAAGCCGACGGGAGCATAGAGCGAGTGGCGATCATCGACGTCGATGTGCACCAGGGCAATGGCACGGCGGCGATCTTCGCTGACGATCCGACGGTGTTTACCTTTTCGATCCACCAGGAAGACAACTACCCGATCAAGGCACGCAGCGATCGTGACATCGGGCTCATGTCGTTCGATCCCGGTCGAGAAGGGGGTCCGTCGGTAACCGATGACGTGTATCTGGCTGCACTCGAGCCCGCGGTGATCGACATACTCGACGACTTTCGACCGGAGCTCGTGTTGTATCAGTGCGGCGCCGACCCGTACGAGCACGATCAGCTGGGCGGGTTTCAGCTCACGTTGGAAGGCCTCGCCCGCCGGGACGCCACCGTGCTGGGTGCGTGTCATGAGAGGCGAATCCCGGTGGCGATCACACTGGGGGGTGGATACGCCATCGACGTCTCGGACACGATCGCGATCCACCTCGAGACGGTGCGCACTACCCGCCGGATCTGGGCCGGCGCGCGGGAGATCGAGCGATAAGCGGTCCGGTCATACCACCCGGCGCACCAGTGCCAATCGAAACCGGTCGCGGCAACATGCTGGCGGCGTTCAGTGACCGCGGATTTCGACTGTTTTGGGCGGGTGCCTTGATCTCCAACATCGGGTCATGGATGCAGAACGTGGCTCAGGGGTGGCTCGTGCTCGAGCTCACCGATTCGGCGTTCATGCTCGGGCTGGTGGGGTTCGCGTCGACGATCCCGATGTTGATCCTATTGCTACTGGGTGGGGTTTTCGCCGATCGCGTCGACCGCCGCCGCCTGTTACTGGTGACGATGACCGGGATGATGGTGTTTGCCGCCGCGCTCGCCGTGCTGACGTGGCAGGGCGTGGTCACGATCTGGCACATCTTGGTGCTGTCGTTCCTGTCGGGTTGCGGGATCGCCTTGGCGGCGCCCGCGTACCAGGCGTTTGTCCACGACCTCGTCGGCAACCGGCACCTTCAGAACGCGATCGCGCTCAACTCGGCCCAGTTCAATCTCTCACGCGTGGTCGGCCCGAGCTTGGCCGGAATCGTCGTGGTGCCGATCGGATTGGCAGGTTGCTTTGGCGTTAATGCGGTGTCGTTCCTGGCCGCGATCGCGGCGTTGTTCCTGATCCGCGTTCGATCTCGACAGGTGTTTGCGACGGCGCCGGTATGGCAAAGCCTGCTCGAAGGCGTGGCCTATGTTCGGCAACATCCCCGGGTGCGCGTGCTGTTGTTGCTGACCGCGATGGTCAGCATTCTGGCGATGCCATACGCGACGTTGCTGCCGATCATCGCTCGTGATGTCTTGGGCCTGGACGCGTCCGGGCTCGGTTACTTGTACGCGATCGGCGGATTGGGTGCGGTGGCCGGTGCGTTGTCGATAGCGGTTCGCAACCTATTTCGGCGACGGGGCGTGTTCCTGTTGGCGATGGTGACCACGACCGGGCTGGCGACGAGCGCGCTGGGCCTCGCCGACACGATCGTGGTCGCGGTCATCGCTCTGGTCGCAATCTCGTTTGCGGCCACAGCCTCGATCGCACTCATGAACACGCTGCTTCAAGAGTTGGTCGACGATGAGAAACGCGGCCGCGTGCTCAGCATGTACGGATTGGCATTCATGGGGACATTCCCGATCGGCAACTTGCTGGCCGGCACTATCGCGCGCTATTCGTCAGCGTCGGCAACGCTGGCGGTGACGGGTGCGATGCTGGCAGCAAGCGGAGTGTACATCGCGGCTACTCGGGCCCGGGTGAGAGCGATCGCGTGAGGATCGCGATGATAGCCCTGCTCGTGTTTATCTGGGGCTCGACCTGGTTGGTGATCAAGATCGGGCTCACCGACCTGCCACCGTTTCTGTCGGCTGGGGTACGGTTTGCTCTCGGGGCGACGATCCTGTTTGTGGTGGCCGGGATGCAAGGCGTCGTGTCGATCCCGCGCTCGGTTCGACTACACGCTGCGCTGTTTGTGCTGGGGACAGGCTCGTTCTCGGTGAACTACGGGATCGTGTACTGGTCAGAGCAGTACTTGCCATCGGGCCTGACGGCGGTGTTGTTCGCCACGTACCCGTTCTTCACGCTTCTGGTCGCCCACGTCATCGTTCCGGGCGAGCAGATCACGGCAAGAAAGATGATCGGCGTGGTGTTGGGGTTCACGGGTGTTGCGTTGATTTTCCGAACGGATTTGACCGTGGCCGACCCACGTGGCCTGACCGCAGCGATGGTGTTGCTCGTTTCCCCGGTGGTAGCAGCGACCTGCACGGTGGCGATCAAGCGGTGGGGCGGTCGGATCCATCCGTACACCCTGACCACGCTTCCGATGACGTACGGTGCGCTCACGCTGCTCACGGTCTCGCTGTTGACCGAGGACATCCGGTCGGCGCGGTGGTCCGCAACGGCGGTCGGTTCGATCGTTTACCTGGCGATCTTCGGATCCGTCGTCGGGTTCGTGGTCTACTACACGCTGCTCAGGAAAGTCGCGGTCACGAGCCTGAACCTGATCGCCTACTTGTTTCCGGTGGTCGCGGTGGTACTGGGGTACCTGGTCCTGGGCGAGGTTCTCGAACCGCTGACGTTCGTGGGTGCGGGTGCGATCGTGATCGGGGTCGTGATGGCGACCTACCGGCGCCGTTTGGGCGGCGACGGCGAGTCGTTCAGCCAGTCCGCTGGGTCGGACTCCGCCTCCCACTTGACCGCCTCGAAGACGGTGCGGCAGCCGCGACAGTAGTACTGCCGCGTCATGAGGCTCGAGCCAAACGACGCCTCCATCTTGACTTCGTGTGACCCGCAGTGCGGGCAGGCGTGTTTGGGGGTTGGATCGAGGTCAGGCGGTTTTGAAGGCGACATTCTTGGTGCCTCGCAACTCATCGAGGATCGTCGCGTCCGGACCACCGCGGTCGAGCCGGCGGCGAGCCGAATCCCAATCGTCCCAGCTCAGCGGCTCGGCGAGCGTCCACCCTTGGTCCCCGCTTGTTAAACCGACAGCTTCGGGCTCTGGCAGGAGGTTGGCCAGCCGGTCCAGTAGCCGCTGACGAAGCGCGTCGTCAGCGGTGTGCTTGAGCCCGGCCGTGACGAGCGCCGCGTCATGGCCGGGGGGGCCGAAAAACGCGCTCGTGTCGAGGATCGCCCGAGACAGGCTCTGACGCAGCGCCTCGCCTGGCGCGCCACCCTGCTCTTCCATGAGCCGCACCCACCCCTCGGCATGGGCATAATGGAACCGCTCTTCGAGCAACATCTTGTCAGCGATTCTGGCGATCGGGTCGAACCGCTGATCGGCGAACGCACTCACCATCAGGGAGAGAGCTTGATCGACGACGACGTTGGCAGCCACTAGGTCCGCCCAGCTCTCGAACGCTCGGTCGAGGAACGCGATCGACGCAAACACTTCTGGCGGTCGGGTGTCGTTTAACGGGTCGATCTCGACGTCGAACTCGCGCTTCAGAATGCGGTTGAACAAACGCGTGTGTCCAAACTCCTCTTGCGCCATCGAGCAGGCCGCGATGCCAGCCTCGATCGCCGGTGGACCAAACGTCCACTCACCGTAGTGGTAGCCGAGCAACAGCTTGGTATCGCTGAGTGCGATGACCGTCGTCTGAAGTCCCAGCTTGACAGCGTCGTCCAATTCGAGTTTGACGTCACCCTCGCTCATGGAGTTTCGACTTTCGCTGTGTCGTCGTGCGCCGGGTGTGCGCTAACGATCGACGCGCGCGGAATGACCCACATGTCACTCCAATCCTCCTCATCGTAGATCTTCCAGGCGTAAACCCGCGCCAGGTCGATGTGCGGCGCGTTCAGAGTCCCGATATGGGACATCGGATCGCCGGGTGCTACGCGACAGAAGACTTCGAATACCTGGTCCGTCATACGCTGAGCCCGACCGCTCTTAGCAGCATGCGGCCACGGTCGCTGAGCTTCTCCTTGGTCCAGGGCGGCGACCAGACGACTTCGACCGCGACGTCTGTGACCCCCGGAATCGATTCAACCGCTCCGCGGATGTCCTCGAGGATCATATCCATGCCTGGGCATCCGATCGAAGTGAAGGTAAGCTTTATCTCGACGACGCCCGACTGGCCGACCGAGACGTCGTAGATCAACCCCATGTCGACCAGCGAGATCGGCATCTCGGGATCGTTGATCCCGTCAAGGGCTTGCCAGATCGTGGTTTCCGAGACTTGAATCACACTTCGAATCTACGCCTGACGACAGGTGGTCACCAACCGCTAGGCGGCCAAAGTGCTTTCTGTTGATATGGCAAGAACCGTGATCTTGGTGTCACTCCTCGTCGTGGGTGGGGTGGGCCTCGCGTGCGACGAGTCGACGACCTCGTTTCAAGGGCCGTTTGGCTTTCTGATGGTCGCCCTGGCGGGCGACACTCCCGAGACCTTGATCCCCGAGGGCGGGACGGTGACCCTTTCGGAAGGCGAGCAGCTTCGTCTCAAGGTCCAAGCCGTCGATTCCAGGGATCGCCCGCTGCCGGAACAGATCAGAACGAACTGTATCAGCGCGAACGGGGATGCGGTCCTCAAGCTCGACGAGGCGCTCGACGGTTCGTGTATGGTGTTTCTTTTTTCGGCTCGGGCGAGGGGAGACTCGGTGCTAACGTGTCAGAACGATTTGGCGAATATCACCAGGATCGTGCTGGTCCGGGTCGAAGGTCCCTAACGCGGTGTGCCGTTGCCGCCACCGAACAAATCGGTTCCGCGGCCCTGGATCATCTCGGTGTAGCGCTCGTTCATTGGACCCCGTCCACGCCACCGTTCCCAGACCTGCTCCCAAGTGATCCTCTCCTCGAACAGCCATCGCTTCTGTTCAGGGTCGAACTCGCACGGCAGCTCGTACTCGAGATCGTACTCGCCAGTGCCGGCGTTGTAGTGGGCCGGGATCTCCACGCCGACCTCGGCACACAGCGGCACCACTGAATCCATCCAAGTCTGCCTCAGCTCGTCGTTCGTCTTGCCCTTGAGTCGGTACTCGAGCTGTCCAGAGTGTCGCTTTAGCTCGTCTGGTAACCCGAACCACTCGATCCCGGTAGGGAACATCCAGTCAACAGCACGCTGCAGCATCTCTTTGACTTCACCGCCGGCCTTTGATAGCCGCCGCATCCACGACTCTCCGTGCCGGAGGTGGAAGTACTCCTCCTTGTCGACCTTGACCAGCGCTCGCTTGAGTGGACCGTAAGACGTGTTTTGATGGACGTCCGAGAGCAACACGATGCCAGCCCGATCAAACAACCCGTTGGCGACCGCCATCTCGGCCCAGTTCTCGAGTGGCTGATCGAACCCGTAGGGGTTCTTGAACTCGTGGGGTTGGCGTCCGAACACCAGCTGCTCCTTGTCCTCACCGAGATCCTCGAGCAGTCGGTAGGCGATGTTGGCGTGACCGAGCTCGTCCTGGATGACGGCGCTGACAGCGATCCGGCTGGAGATTGTCGGCGCATCCTTGGCGGCCATGTAGTACGCCGGTGCGCTCATCAGCTCGGTGTCGCCCTGGACCAACATCTGGGTCACGATCGCCTTGAGGTAGCCGGGCGTCATGTCAGCCTTCGACTCCAGGATGAAGCCGTTGGCGATACGCTCTTTTAGCTCGTTCTCGCGGTCCGTATCGATAGCGGTGGTGGTGTCAACCATGCGGAAACCTCAGCGCTCTATCTGCCAGATTGAAGTTCGAACGCGGACCCACTTCGAGTTCGCCGCGTCGGGATGGGGCTCGATTGATAGTTCGATTGACGACTCGCCTTGTGTCGCGCGAAGTATTCGGACTGGACCAATTGAATCGTCACTGGCGATCTCCCAGCCACTATCGGGTAGCGACGTCCGATACCACTGGATCACGACGTTCCGCTGGCGCGGTACGACGAGCGTAGCCTCGCTCAGCGTGCCCCCGCTCGCCGGAATGGCGCTGGCCGCAACGATCGTGCTCTCCGGAATGACCGGAAAGTCGGCTGAGAACTCTGCTGGCAAGTCGACCGGAGTCGGCGCCAGGGTCTCGACCGCGGCCTCCGCGGGCTGACCCGGCCCGACCTCGGCGATCTGCTCCTGAGGTGTCGGGCTGTCGGGCGCCTTGCCGCAAGCGACCGACGGCGTCAACGTCATTAGCACCGTGATGATCGTCCGAGCGGGATGCAACATCGCGTCTCCGAGGAGTGCGAAGAGTGCACGAGAAATCGAACGCAGAGCGTACGGACCTGAAGGGTCGGAGTCAAGTCTCAGCCAAGTGCTGGACGGTTGGGCATTCGACCTTGCCAGCAGAGCGATTTCTGGCGCGCCTCGACGCCCACTCGATCGAACAAGTCGCCGACGTCAGACGCTACCCTGCCTCGCGCCGCCACCCGCAATTCAATCGCGAGACACTGGCCACGTATCTCGATGCCAGGGGGAAGAAGTACCGCTGGTTCGAGGACCTCGGCGGCCGGCGTGGAGGTGTGCCCGCCAAGGAGTCGCTCAACCGAGGCCTCGCCAACGACGGATTTCGTCACTACGCCGATTACATGCTAACCGCGGAGTTCGACTCCGCGTTCGCTGCGCTCGTGGCCTGGCTATCCGAGGGGAGAACCGCCCTGATGTGCGCCGAAGTCCTATGGTGGCGCTGTCATCGCAGGTTGCTCAGCGATCGGTTGGTCGCGGCGGGGGGCGAGGTCGTGCACATCATGGACGACGAAACGGTGCAATCACACCCGCTCTGGGACCTTGCCACGCCAGCCGGGTCGGGTCTCATCTATCCGCCCGATCAAGGCGAGCTCGGCCTATGACATACCGATCACTCGCCAAACAGGATCGAGAACCCTCCCGTAATCTCCCAGTTGTTCTCCGGATCGGTGTCGCCGTTGGGCGACTCGAACCAGATGATGTTGTCGCGCACGTCGAAGCGGATCGCCCACGACGGGTTGTCCATCCGGTTGAACCACTTGAGGCCGATCGCCAGTGGTAACAGGAAGTCGGTCTCGAGATCGTCGATCTCCTCGGGTGCATCGTTGATACGCGTCGAAGCGGCTCCCAACCCGCCACCGACGAAAAACCTCAGCGGGTTCGTCGATTGGAAGGTGTAATCGACCTCGAAGCTGTACAGGTATCTGTTGACGTCTACGGCCTCGTCTAAGCCGGTATCTTCGTCGCTGATCGGAACCCAGTCAAAGTTGCCGCCGAAACCCCACCCGCTCGCCTTGTGAAGCATGAACCGTGTTCCGAAGATGCCTTGGGAGTCGTCGTCGTCGGGAAAGAGTCCCCCGGCGTGAAGATTGAGCTCGTAGGGCGGCAGCGGGTTGTAGGGTCGCTGCGCCAGCGCCGGTCCGACCAGGAAAAGAGTCGAACAGACGATTACAAACATCGATCGCATCTTCATGCTCACCTCGTATGTCGTCGTTGCAAGTTGCACCCTGTATGGCGGATACCCGAGGGGGTCATGGGGTGTTCCGCGACGGTTGGCGAAGTCGCGCACCGGGACACAACTTCTGATCGGGAGGATGCTATGCCAACGATAAGAACCGCATGTGCGCTGGGGTTCAGTGTTGTGCTGATGTCCACGACGATACCCGCCGTGGCGCCAGCTCAGGACGCGATCGAGCCCGCCTCGGGCGTACGGGTGATCGAAGCGCGAAGCCGCTTCAGCGGACAACTCGTGCGCCAAGTCGTCGAAAACCTCGAGCCAGCCGAAGTGCTGCGGGTCCAGGTCGAGCTGGGACGGGCCGGTTTCGATCCCAAGTTTCGAAACGGCATCGTCAACACATCGACGCGACGTGCCTTGCGACGCTTCCAAATCGCGCGCGGTCTTCGCATCTGCAGTTGCGTGAGCTACGAAACCGTGATCGCGCTCGGCATTCAACCACAACTATTGATCGGCGGCGAGTCGACGACTGTCTACACTCAGCGTCGCGATGGCGGTCTCGTTGTTGTCGTCCCGGGTTTCGGGTACCGCCATCACCATGGCGTCAACCATCGCCACCACTCGGGTGTCGTGGTCGGTCACGAACCCGTTCTCGGCGCCGGGCAGGTTGTGGAGATCTTTCCGCGATCATCGGTGGCTCAGCGGGAACAGCGACCGGCCCCGAGCCGCCGCAGTCGAACGCCGTCGAAGATTCGCCCTGCGCGAGGCCGTTGAGCGGATCAAAAGAGAGTGGCTAATAGAAGGGCCCCCGTCGAAACCGACGGGGGCCCTTTGTGCGGTACGGCGGAGTTGGTCTTCTACCCAGTCGTGCCGCGAACCCCTTGATCGACCTGATAGGGTTGGAACGCATCCTTCGGTGCGCACAGCGGTACGTACGACTTGGTGTACGGCGGACGGGCGTCGGCCGGCACGTACACCGGCACGCCGTCGTACTCGCCGATCTGCATCAAGTCTTCGATCGGCAACGAGGCCGCTGCGCCGAACTGGATCCAATTCCGACCGTCGACCGAGATATTGTCGTTGTACCGGTACCAGTCGCGACCGTCGGCGCACGAGATGACGGGCTCTGGCTCCGGCTCCTCGACGACCGGACATCCTTCCGCGTCAACCAGCGTGCCAACCGGTGTCGCCGGGCACTGGTCGCGATCATCGGACACGCCGTCGCCATCGGAATCGATCGGAACCGGGCAACCGAACGAATCGACGCGAACCGCGGCCGCTGTATTGGGGCATTGGTCGCGGTTGTCGTAGACGCCGTCGCCGTCTGAGTCGCTGGGCGGCGGAGGTTCTGGCGGACCACCGCCAAAGAAGAACGAAAGTCCAGCGGTGACCTCCCAGTTGTTCTGTACCTCCGTGTCGCTGCTCTCGACCGCCGCGAAGATGAATTCATCGCGCCAGATCAGGTTGTCACGGACGTCCACTCGGAATGCCCACGTCGGACCGATCATGCGGTTGTGAACCTTGAATCCGGCAAACACCGGCACGAGGAGGTTGGTGTTGGACTCGTCGCCACCGCTGGGTGGAATGTCGGTGACCCGCTCGGTTGCACCTCCGACACCGGCGCCGACGAAGAAATTCGTTCGGCTGGCCGAGGGAAACGTATAATCAACGTTGACGCTGTACAGCATGACGTTGAAGTCGATGTTGCCTCCGCCGGACTCCAGAGGGAGATCTATGCGGTCCGCGAAGACCCAGTCGAAGTTTCCGCCGATGCCCCAACCGCTCTGGCCGTGACGCGCGAGGCGTAGTCCCGCCAATACGTCAGTATCGTTGCCCGTTTCGAACAGGCTCCCACCGCGATCGAACGTCAGCGAGCCACCGTGGAAATTGAGTTCGGTGTAAGAATGCTGGCCCTGAGCGACCGACGGCGAAACCGCGACGAACAGGGCAGCGAGCGCAATCGCCCAAGAGTGTCGCATTATGACACCATCCTTGTTTTTGGTCTGAGACGGGGCACGACCAATCTAACGAATGATCGTCGGCGTTCGAAACCCCCGCTCCCCTAAGGAGAATCGAAGGGCGTCGGATACTCGCTTTGGGGTAACGGGCGCTCCAGCCGGAGCCACGCGACAGCTGCCAGGATGAGTGCGCCACCCAGGTACTGGAACGGTCCGATGCGCTCGCCCAGAATGAAGCTTGCCGCTATTACCGTGATGATCGGCTCGATCGTGCTGTAGATCGATGCCCGACCAGCGTCGACATATCGGAGCCCGATCGCTAGCAACGTAATCGGCAGAGCGGTCGAGAAGACGGCCAATAACAGCATGTACACGATTGCGCGCCCGCCACCGCCGAGCTGCCACTGGCCGGCGCCGGTCGCGGCCGCCGTCGAGACGATCGCGGTGGCGGTGATGATGACCGCTGCGCTTCCAACTGCGGGTAGCGCAGGGAGCACTTTGCGGCCGCTCACCAGGTACAGCGACAACGCTGCAACCGCCAGCAGCACGAGTGCGACGCCTATGGGGTTGACCCCCTGCGCACCGATCCCGACCAACAACCCGCAACCGATGACGGCCAATGCCACCGCTACCAGTCGTCGAGAGGTCAGTCGCTCGTCGAGCAGCATCGCCGCGAGCACGATGACCACTACGGGGTAAGTGTAGAAGATGAGTGTCGCGGTGCTGGCTGGGACCCAACGCAACGCAAACGTGAAAGACAGCGCATCCACCGCGTAGATGGCACCCAGCGCGAACAATGCGACGATCGCTCGCGCCGATGGCCGCCGTCGGTGGCTGACGCCGACCACCAGCCAGACGAGTGCGGCTGCGATTGTAAACCGCCACGCGGTCAACGGCAGCGGTCTAGCTCCAGCTTCGAGGGCCAGCTTGGTTAGGACCGATAAGAAGCCAAATGCGAAGGCCGACGCGAAGATAGCGAGCGTAGCAACTCGTTCCCGCCGCATGGCGCGGCAATCTACCGGCCCCTATGATTGGCCGCGAATCGATGATGACGTTGGGCTCGAATTCGCATGATGAGCTGTCGCTCGCCGACACGGTAAAGCCGTACGCGTCGCACTTTTTCGCATGTACCGGGCGGATCGCATGGCCGCGGCGCATCGAAGAAGGCGGCGGTTTGTTGGGTCGCATGGCCCGCGACGCCCGTGCAGCCGGCGAGTGTCTCGACTGCGGGCCCAAGTTGACAGCGACCGACGAACCCAGCGGTGGCAGCGGTCTCGATTTGCTCGCGTTCCCGATCGGGGTCCGGTATCACGCCGTCGACGAGACATCTTGGCCGATCATCTTGGACGATGCGGTGAACGGACGTCGCGGGCCGAGCGCTGTTCCCCACACCGCGTTGAGCGGAACGCACGTGTTCGTCTGCACGCACGGTTCGCGCGACGACCGATGTGGCCAGTGCGGGCCGCCGATCGTATCCGCGCTTCGTCGGGCCTGTCAGGATGCCGGCCTCGATGACGTGAGCGTGCGCGCCACCAGCCATGTTGGTGGACATAAGTTCGCGGGCAACGTCTTGATCTACCCGGACGGCGTCTGGTACGGCCACGTCCGGCCCGAGCACGCGTCTCGGATCGCAATTGAACACATCCGGGACTGCAACGTGATAGCGGAACTCTTGCGCGGGAGGATGCAATCGGGATGACCGAGCCGCTGACCCAGCTCACCGACGAAGAAGCGCTCTTTGGTGATACCGTCCAGCAATTCGCCAACGATGTGATCGGGCCACGGGTGCACGATATGGATGCGGCCGGCAAGCTCGACCCCGAAATCATCCCACCGTGCTTCGAGCTTGGGCTGATGGGGATCGAGATCTCCGAAGAGCACGGCGGTGGTGGGGCTTCCTTCTTCTTGGCTTGCCTCGCGGTTGAACGGCTGTCGAGCGTTGATCCGTCGGTGGGAGTGTTTGTCGACGTCCAGAATACCCTCTTCAACAACTGTCTGCTGAGGTGGGGGACCGAGGCCCAGATCGAACGCTACGCGCCGCGCATGGCGGTGGATACAGTTGGCGCGTACGCGCTAAGCGAGGCCTCGTCGGGGAGCGATGCGTTCGCTCTGTCGACGCGCGCCGAGCGGGATGGCGACGAGTACGTGTTGAACGGGTCGAAGCTGTGGATTACCAACGGTTCGGAAGCGGGTGTGTTCGTCGTGTTCGCCACGATCGACCCGGACGCGGGCTACAAGGGCATCACCGCGTTCTTGGTGGAGCGCGAATTCGAAGGGTTCTCGGTCGGTAAAAAAGAGGACAAACTCGGCATTCGGGCGTCGTCGACTACCGAGCTGCTGCTCGATGGTTGCCGGGTGCCGGTTGAGAACGTGCTCGGCGAGCTCGGCAAGGGGTATAAGGTGGCGATCGAGACGCTGAACGAGGGTCGGATCGGGATTGGCGCGCAGATGGTGGGGTGTGCTCAGGGCGCTCTCGACGCGGCACTCGGTTACAGTCATGAGCGGGAGGCGTTTGGCCGCGCGATCTTTGGTTTTCAGGGAGTGCAATTCGAGTTGGCGCAGCTGGCGACCGAGCTCGAGGCCGCGCGGCTGACCGTTTACAACGCCGCTCGCCTGAAGGACGCCGGCCAGCCGTTCTTGAAGGAAGCGGCGATGGCCAAGCTCTTCTCGTCGCAAGTCGCGGAACGGGTCACCAGCGCGGCGATCGAGATCTACGGCGGTTACGGGTTCACCAAGGACTATCCGGTCGAGAAGTTCTATCGCGACGCCAAGATCGGGAAGATCTACGAAGGAACGTCGAACATGCAGTTGGCCACGATCGCCAAGGCGATGCGGGGCTGACCGACGTGCTCTCCTGCCAGAAGCGGGAGTTCTCGCTCCCGGACGGTCTGCACTACCTCAATTGCGCGTACATGTCACCGCTGCCAAAGCGAGCCGAAGCCCAGGCCATCGCGGCGATCGAGAAGAGCCGGGTCCCGTCGCAATACACCCCGGACGATTGGTTTGGCGTGACCGATCGCATTCGGCACCGATTCGCGGAGCTGGCGAACCTGCCCGACCCGAAGCGAGTGGCGATCATTCCATCTGCGTCCTACGGAATCGCCACCGTGGCCGCCAACACGTCCGTCTCCGCGCATCAGAATATTGTCATCGTCGAAGAGCAGTTCCCGAGCAACGTCTACTCTTGGCGGCGGATCGCGGGTGAGGCCGGCGCCGAGCTGCGCACCGTCGGCCGGCCCGATTCAAGTGACGACCGGGGCATGATCTGGAATCGATGCGTGCTCGAGTCGATCGACGCCGATACCGCGGTCGTCGCGTTGGGACCCGTCCACTGGTCGGATGGAACGCGCTTCGATCTCGAGGCGATCCGTGACCGCGCGGAAGAGTTCGGCGCGGCGTTTATCATCGACGGGACGCAGGCAGTCGGCGCGCTGCCGTTCGATGGGCAGCGGATACGCCCCGACGCCCTGATATGCGCCAGCTACAAGTGGCTCCTCGGCCCGTACTGTATCGGAGTCGCCTATTACGGGGAACGTTACGACGAGGGCTTACCGATCGAGGACAACTGGATCAATCGCGAAGGGAGCGAGAACTTTAGCGCCGTCGCCAGCTATGTGGATACGTATCAGCCGGGAGCCACGCGGTACGACGTCGGCGAAAAGAGTCACTTCATTCTGGGTCCAATGTTGGTCGCGGGGATCGAACTGCTGCTGGAATGGGGGGTAGACGAGATTCAAGCGTACTGTCGTGAGTTGATGGGTGACGTGCTTGGCCAGGCTCGCGAGCTCGGGTACGACGTCGAAGACGAGGGTTGGCGAGCGCATCATCTGGTCGGGATTCGAACCCCACCCCGGGTACCGCTCGATCGACTCCAGGAGACGCTCGCCGAATGCAATGTTTCGGTGTCACTTCGCGGGTCTGCGATTCGCGTATCACCGCACGTGTACAACGATGAAAACGATGTAGGCAGGCTGGCCGAAGCGCTGCGAGAGGCCATCACGTGAGATTCAAGGAGGTCGTAGCATGCTGTTTGAGTTGTTGACCGCCATCGTCGTGGTGAGTGGAGCGCCTGCCGACACGGTGCCGC
>JBFGIA010000034.1:0-21075 GCA_041577935.1 Gemmatimonadota bacterium
CGATCTACTGGTGCCGCCTGTTGGGTTACGAGTTGGCCTTTGTCAGCGGCCGTGAGTCGGGAGCGACCCGTCGTCGTGCCGAGGAACTCGGCATTCGTGCGGTGTATCAGGGTGTACGCGACAAACGAGATCGGCTCGGTTCTTGGGCCCTAGAACTCGGCCTGGGGCTCGACGAGGTGCTCTACATGGGGGATGATCTCATTGACCTGCCGGTGTTTGACGCTGTGGGAGTTGCCGTGGCCCCAGCCAACGCGGTGACTGCGGTTCAAAGACGTGCCGCTCATGTAACCAAGCGAGCCGGGGGGGAAGGCGCTGTACGGGAGGCGGTCGAGTGGTTGTTATCGAAAACCGATCGTCTGGAAGAGGCGACGGATCTCTATCGCGATGAGCTTTTTCGAAAAGTGGGCATTGATGCGAGCAACCCGGAACAAGACCACGACTGACGTCGGTCCAGCTGAGTGGCTGGCGCGCGCACGCGAAACGCTAGCCGTTGAAGCAGCGGCGATAGCTGCACTCGAGACGCGGCTCGGCCCTTCCTTCGTCGACGCGATCGAGACGCTGCATGCGTGTCGTGGGCGGGTGATCATCAGCGGCATCGGCAAGAGTGGGCTCGTTGGCAGGAAGATCGCCGCGACGCTGACCTCGACCGGGACCCCGTCCATTTTCCTTCATCCTGCCGAGGGCGTTCACGGTGACTCGGGTGTGGCGATGGGCGGCGATGTCGTGATTGCGCTGTCGAAAAGCGGTGAAACCGGTGAGCTGATCGATCTGTTGAGCGTATTCAAGCGCTTTGACCTGCCGGTGATTGCGCTGGTGGGATGTCCGGACTCAACGCTGGGACGGCATGCCGATGTGGTGCTCGATTGTTCAGTCGATCAAGAAGCCTGCCCTCACGATTTGACTCCTACCGCATCAACCACCGCCATGATTGCCTTTGGTGACGCGCTGGCGATGGCGTTGCTCACGCGACGCGACTTTCGGCCCGAGGAGTTTGCCCAGTTTCACCCCGGTGGAGGTTTGGGGAAGCGACTCCTGCTAACGGTCGGTGAAATCATGGCCGTCGGTGATGAGTGTCCCCGCATTCCGATGCACGCAACGATGCGCGATGCGATTTTGGAGATGGCCCACAAGCGGGGCACCGTGCCGGTGGTGGATGATGCGGACCGCGTGGTTGGGGTGGTGACCAACGGTGACCTCATGCGGCTTATGGAGAAGACGGACCAGGTTTTTGCCATACCTGTCGAGGACGTGATGACTCGTAGTCCGCAGATTACCCGGGCTGACGCACTGGCCGCCGCGGCGGTCAACCAAATGGAGAACTTCGGAATCGTGGCGATGCCAGTCGTCGACGACGAGAAGCGCTTGGTCGGGATCGTGCATCTCCACGACTGCATGCGAGCGGGTGTGGTGTGACTAATGTGTTCCGACGTCTCGGTTTGGTCGCCGTGGTGCTGTGGGTATTAGCGTGCAACGGGGAGGCAGAGGTCCAAACGGTTGACCCGCCGCTCGGTAGGCCGGATTTGCCGACTCCCGATCAGGTGGTCGAGAACGGGGAGCACCTCATTACCGAGCAGGGAGTCAAGAAGGCACTGCTGACCGCTGAGCAGCTTTACTTCTACAACCAGACCGGCAAAGTCTTTGGGGACACAGTGCAGGTCGAGTTCTATGACGAAACCGGTGCTTTTGTATCTTTGTTAACCGCTCAAACCGGTGAAATGGACCAGTCGAGCCGTCGGATGATCGCGCGAGGTAACGTCTTCGTTCGCGGTAGGGACTCGACGATCAAGACGGAAGAACTTTACTATGACCCCCAAGACAACCGCATCTACAGTGAAGTCGAGACCGAGATCAACCAACGCGGGAACGTCATTCGCGGACGCGGTGTCGAGTCGGATCCGGCGCTGAAGGAGGTCCGGATACAGGGCGGGTCAGCGGTGTTGCGGTCCGAGCCAGAGCTCGCGCCGAAGTCCGACTCCGCGGCGCCGGACTCGGCCGCACAGACCGGGTCCACACCCAGCCCTGGCACTGACGGTCCGACAGCCGCCCCCGGTGACTCCAGCTAGAATCCGGCGGGCGGCTGGTCTCCGAGCCTGGTGGCCGCGCCTGCTCTTGTTGCTGCTCGCTCCCGCGACACCGGTGGCGGCCCAGGAGGACGACCCGGTGGTGATCGACCACGCCAACGTCATTCGACGGGTCGAGGAAGGCGATTCTCTGACTTACTTCCTCGAGGGGAATGTTCGTGCGCATCGCGGGCCGGTCAGAATGCGCAGCCAGCTGGCTACCATATATCGCCAATCAGGGATCGCCGATTTCCAACGCAATGTCCGCTTCTGGGATCAGACGACAGAGATCTTCGCCGATCAGGTGATTTACGAGGAACTGACGAACATCGCCGTCGCGACGGGGAACGTTCAGATGATCGATCGAGATAGCGGCTCCCAGGTGGTGGCGGATACGGTGCACTACTTTCGGGATGACGAGTTGGTCATCGCTCGACCGCGTCCGCACGGCACATTGCTTGGGAGCGATTCGACAGCTCAGAGCGAACCCTTTGACGTCTACGCGGACGAGATGCGGTTTCGCAGCGACTCGATGGGTTCGACCGTTGTTGCGGTGAGGCGAGTGCTGATCGAGCGCAGCGATTTGACAGCTTTGGCGGACAGCCTGATCTATGACGATAACATTGAGCGCGTCGCGCTGCGGATCAGCCCCCGGGTGGAGACGAAGGAAACTTTTCTGAGTGCCGATCAGATCGACATTCATATGACTGAAAACGACATTGAATCACTGGTTGCGCTCGCACAAGCGAGGGCAATCGACAAGACAGATACTATCCCGGACGCGGTTCCAGCTGCTTTCGCGCATGTCAGCGAGACATCGTACCTCGAGGGTGACAGCATTTACATTGCGTTTGAGGGAGAGGGAATCGACTGGTTGGTAGCACAGGGACGAGCCCGGAGCCTCAATTACACGCGGGAGTCTTCGCCCGGTGTGATCGAGACCTGGAGCATCAACTATCTGCTTGGTGAACGGCTGAGGCTCAACTTTCGCGGAGATACGTTGGAGCAAGTCGTGGCAAGCGGGGGCCACAGAGGGCTCTTCCGCAGCGAAGATGTGCGCGTAAGCGGTGTCGAGCGGCGACCCAGCGAGCCGATCCCACTTCCGGATCTCTCGGTGACGGTTGGTTTGATCCGAGCGACACGTCGACGTTCGGGCGATTGGAGACGCGGTTGAGCGAACGATCATCCAAAGTTGCGGGCGAGGCGCCGGACGAGGGCGTGTCGGTTCTACCGAGCGTCGAGCCCCGAGCCAACTCGCTCCTCAGCGCCCAGAACCTCTCCAAACGCTACGGCAAGCGGAAGGTGGTCGACGATGTCACGCTCGAGGTCCACCCGGGCGAAGTGGTCGGTCTCTTGGGACCTAACGGAGCCGGAAAGACGACCACCTTCTACATGATCGTCGGGCTCATCAAGCACTCCCAAGGTCGCATCTTCCTGGATGGCGAGGAGATCACCGAGAAGCCGATGTTCCGACGAGCGAGGCTTGGAATCGGCTACCTGTCACAGGAACCATCAGTGTTTCGCAAGTTGACAGTCGAGGAGAATATCCGGGCGATTCTCGAAACCTGCGATCTCTCCCGCGAGGAGCAACTCCAGCGACTGGAAGTTCTACTCGATGAGTTGGGTTTGCGACGGGTCAGGGGAACCCGCGCCTACTCGCTGTCGGGTGGTGAGCGTCGCCGGCTCGAGATCACACGTGCTCTGGTCACTCGACCTCGGTACATGTTGCTCGACGAGCCGTTTGCCGGTGTCGATCCGATCGCCGTGGACGATCTTCAGGGGATCGTCTCCACGCTGCGCGACCGGGGGCTGGGGATCCTGATTACCGATCACAACGTTCGGGAGACGCTTGAGATCACCGACCGGGCATACCTGCTCTATGATGGTCGAATCTTGAAATCCGGTGACGCTCAGACGCTGATCAACGATCCCGAGGCGAGACGGCTCTACCTGGGGGAGGATTTCCGGCTTTAGCCCGGCGGCGGTTCGACGTTCATACCCCTCCACCCGGGGCTGAAACTACTGGCCTGGGTTGAATTTGCATGTCTCTCTTGGTACAATGGTTCTTGGCACGGTTCATGCAGAGGATGGATGCGCTTTTCGTTTCGTGCGCCATCGATCTTTGACCTCTACCCCGTGGGCGTAGATGGCACTGAAACAACAGCTGGCCATAAGCCAGAAGCAAGAGATGAGAATGAATCCGCGCCTGTATCAGGCGATGGATTTGCTGTATTTGCCCCTCCTCGAGCTCGAACAACACCTCAAACAAGAACTGACGGCCAATCCGTTCCTCGAAATGACGGAGCCCGAGGAAGAATTCGCTGATCAAGAAGAAGAGGCCGTAGGGGCCGACGTCGAGGAAGAAGACGAGATCGATTGGGAGGAAGTGCTGCTCGACGGTTTCGATTCGGGTTACCGCAGCGGCTCGAATCATGAAGACATCGAATCGTACGAGCGTGTTCCGCAAACCACGGTTGATTTATGGGGCCACCTGCTTCAGCAGCTCCACCAGAGCAACGGTTACGCTGATGGAGAGGTGCGGATCGCCGAGGAGATTATTGGCAACATCAACGAGGATGGGTTCTTAACCTGTCCACTGGAAGACATCGCCGAGTCCATCTCCGTCCCGACTGACGAGGTGGAGCGCGCGCTAACGAGAGTACAGAGTTTCGACCCCACTGGGGTGGGTGCGCGTGACCTGCGAGAGTGCCTGTTGTTGCAGATCGCAGAGCGCATGGGTGCCGACACTCTCGCCTACCGCATAGTGGATTTGTACTTTGAGGAGTTGTCCACTCATAAGTACCAAGACGTTGCGAGAGCATTGGGCATTACACCGGTAGAGGTGCAGGACGCCGCGGACGAGATCGCGATGCTGGACCCAAAGCCGGGTCGTAAGTATGTCGATCTACCGCCGAATTACGTTACCCCTGACATCGTGGTCGAAGAAGTGGATGGCGAGTTTGTGGTAACTTTGAACGACGGGAATCTTCCACGGCTCAGGATAAGCAATACCTACCAGCAGTTAGCTCGTAACGGTGAGTTCAAGGGGCGCGCAAAGGAGTTCGCCCAAAGCAAGCTGAATAGTGCCAACTGGATTATTCAGGCGATCGAGCAACGTCGTCAGACGATGCTCAAGGTCATGTACGTGATCCTCGATCGTCAGCGAGAGTTCTTTGACGGGGGCATTCGGTTCCTAAGGCCGCTGACCTTGAAGGAAGTGGCCGACGAGATCGGCATGCATGAGTCGACCGTAAGCCGGGTGACAAATGAGAAATTCGTACAGTCACCACGCGGCGTATTCCGGTTGAAGTTCTTCTTTTCGAGCGGGCTTTCGACCGAGGAGGGTGAGAGTGTCTCGGCGCGCGGCGTCAAAGCCCAAATCGCGGAGATGATCGACGAGGAAGACCCGCGCAAGCCATTGACCGATCAGCAGATTGTGGAGCTACTCCATGGCGAGGGCGTCAACATCGCTCGTCGCACGGTTCAGAAGTACCGCGACCAGCTCGGGATCCTTTCCTCACGCTATCGCAAACGCGTATAATCGCACCGACAACATCTTTGCCCATCGATCGCGCGATTTCCAGGGGAAGGAGCGCCTCTAAATGAAGGTCACACTCAGCGTTCGCCACGGCGACGTACCGGATCCACTTCGGGCGCACACCGAGGACGGGGTCGCCGGCCTCTCAAAATATTTTGATAGATTGGTCGAGGCGGACATCGTTCTCGACCAAGAGAATCATCGACATATAGCCGAGGTTCGGCTTCACACCTCAAACGATACCCATTTTGCAAGAACCGAGGCCGCCGACTGGCGAACGGCTATCGATGGTACAATCGGCAAACTGCGCCGACAGCTCAAGCGACACAAGTCGAAGCTGACGCGACGATCACTCACCCGGGTCGAGCGAGAGCAGCTCTTTCGGGACCAGATCGAGGGAGATGTGGCACACGATCCTGCCGTGGCGCCCGCAAACTGGGATCGAATCTCAAGCCGCGAGGCGATCGCGCGACTCGAGACGTCGGGCGAAGAGGTGCTCGTTTTTGTCGATGCCCAGGATGGAGCGGTCAAGATCGCTCGCCGCGGCGGCGAGGGCTCCGTGAGCGTGGTAGAGGCCGAAGCGTTCGAGGTCGAGGAGCACTAGCCACCATGGCCCGGTTGACGGTTGAGGAGTTGCTGGCCAAAAGGGCCGGACCGCTCGGTCTCGAACTCCTTACCGATCAAGCCACTGCCAAGAGTGAGATCAGCTCCAGCGAGGTTGGCAGTCCCGGCTTGGTACTGGCCGGCTTTGACCAGCGCTTTGCGAGCACCCGTCTCCAGATTCTGGGCGAGACGGAGATCGCCTATCTGACATCGCGATCCGAAGTGGAGCGGCGGGAAGCCATCCTCCGGCTATTGGATCTCAAAGTCCCGGTGATCATTCTGACTAAGAATCTAGATCCGCCGTCGGGGTTGATCTCGGCGGCTAACGGGCGTGGTATCCCAGTTCTCTCGACGACCCTGAAGACGGGCGAGTTTTACTCGACGATAAAGCCGTTCTTGGAGGCGCATTTTGCGCCCAGCACCTATATCCACGGTTCGTTGGCGGACGTCTACGGCGTGGGGTTGCTCTTTGTTGGCCGGAGCGGGATCGGCAAGTCCGAATGCGTGCTCGACCTGGTGGAGCGCGGTCACCGTCTGGTGGCCGATGACCAAGTGCACGTCACCCGCAGATCCGGTGACGTTCTCATCGGCAAGGGGAGCGAGGTGTTGGGTTTCCACATGGAGATTCGAGGGGTAGGGATCATCGACATTCAATCGTTGTTTGGTATCCGCGCCGTGCGCCTCCAGAAGCGGATCGAAGTCGTCGTTCAGCTTGAGGATTGGGATGAAGCGACCAACGTGGAACGCGTTGGTTTGGAAGAGGAGCCAACCGAGATTCTAGGTGTCGAGATCCCACTTGTCCGGGTGCCCCTGAACCCAGGCAAAAACATCACGGTCATCGCGGAAGTCGTATCGATGAATCACCTGCAGAAGTTTGCCGGGCGTCACGCCGCCGAGCACTTCAACCAGCGATTGATCGAGCACATGCGCACCAAGGCGCAGACCGAGACGTATCTGGAGGAGGATTACGAGTGACCGGTCGCTGCGGGGTGGTCGTCGCTCACGGTTGCCTCGGGGAAGGGTTGCTCTCAGCGCTGACGCGTGTAGCGGGGTCGCAAGACAACTTGTGGTCGGTATCAAACGACGACCGGGATACTGAATCGCTGATGGCCGAGATCGAGTCGTTGATCGCTGAGCGGGGTTTGGGTCGCGAAGCGATTCTGTTTAGTGACCTCGATGGTGGTTCTTGTTGTCAAGCATGCCAACGGTTGCTGGCAAGCGACTCGGTGCGGGCCGTGTTTTACGGGGTCAACCTACCTCTATTGATCGAGTTTGTGTTTCTGCAAGATCGGCCCTTCGATGAGTTCTGCAAGGCGTTGCTAGAAAAGAGCCGTCGTGCCCTAGGGGTCCACTCGTGAGCCGGACGTTGTTCCGAGTCGACGAGCGGCTGATTCACGGGCAGGTGGTCGTTGGATGGGGTCGTAGGCTCAACCCGAGTCGGATCTTCGTCGTATCGAACAGCCTCTCCCGCGCGCCGATCGAGCAAGACATCTATCGAACTGGACTTCCAGCGTCGATCGAGGCTGTGTTCTGGAATCTCGATGAGGCTATCAAGGGGTTGCCGGCGGTGCTCGGCTCAGACGAGAGCATCATCGTGTTGACGGAGGACTTGGAGACGATGATGCGACTGGCGAGTGGCGGTGTTCCGATCATGGAGGTCAATGTCGGGGGTATGTACGCCGGTGAAGGACGGACTCGGTTGTTGCCGTACGTGTGGCTTAGTGCTCAAGACGAGCAGCGGGTGCGCGAGCTGGAAGCGCTGGGGGTCCGCGTTGTCGCGCAGGATTTGCCGACCACAGCACCGCTTAGGCTTCACGAGCGCGTAGGGTGAGTCTGGATCAAGCGGTGCTGCTAGCGATCCTCGGTGGGATCGTGTTTCTAGACCAGTGGCCGCTTCTCCAGAGCATGCTGTCGCGCCCGCTGGTAGTTGGAGCTGCAGTCGGCATCGTGCTTGACAGACCCACCGATGGTGTGCTTTGGGGTGCTGTATTTGAGGCGATCTACTTGGGGGTTCTGCCGATTGGCGTGGCGCGGTATCCGGATGCCGGTCTGGCGGCGCTAGCCGGCAGTGCGATTGCGCTTTCGGCACCGGTGGGTGTCCCGCCGCCAGCTGGATGGGCGGTAGCGGTGGCGCTTGGCACGGGTGCTGTCGGCGATCACGCTGGGGTGGTCCTGCGGCGCTGGAATGGTCGCTTGGCGGTGCACGTGCGGGAACAAGTCGCCGCAGGGGATCTCTCGGCCCCCGGTCGCGCTATCGCCATTTCGTTGATGCGCGGAGCTGGTTTGGGGGTCGTCGTGTCGGCTGGAGCTTTGACAGTTGGACTGGGCGGTCTCGCGCTGGTCGTTTCCACTCCGTGGAGCGGACCGTTGTCCATGACGGTCGTCGTGTTGGCCGCCGCCGCAGCTCTGGTTGTCAACGGGACGCGGCTGTTGGTCGATAGCCGGTCGCGGTTCACCGCCTGGGGAGTCGGGCTGGTGCTGGTTGTGGCCGCTTTCGGCCTCGTAGGTTGAAGACTTGAGTTGGATCAATCGTCCGTTGGCCGCAGAGCGGCGTCGGATCGCTCGTCGCGCGACGTGTCTGCAAGCGGTCTGGAACTACGAGACGTTGCAGGGGGTGGGGTTCGCCTGGGCGATCGCCCCTGGCCTCGATCGGCTTTACCCGGATCCGAACGCCCGGAGCGAGCGGCTCCTGGCACACCTCGAGAGGTTCAATAGCAACCCCTACTTGGGCACCATCGGGATCGGGTTCGCGCTTCGCCTCGAACAGGAAGTCGCACGCGGATCGGCGGGTGCGGACCAGCGGCTCGCGAGGCTAATAAAGGCGGTACGCAGCAGTCTGGGTGCGCTCGGAGATGAGTTGTTCTGGGCCGCATGGCGACCAGCGCTCGGGTTGATTGGCGCGGCGGCCGCGCTGATGACCGGTTCGCTGATTGCGGCGCTCGGCTACTGGGTCGCGTATAACGCGTTTGCGCAAACGATCCGGTGGCGCGGTGTTCGGGCCGGCTTCGCCAGCGGCGCGGGTATCGCGAGGGTGCTTCAGGACCCCTTCTGGAGCCGCGCCAGCGAATTAACGAAGAGCGCCGGCGCAGTGGCCTGCGGCGCGGTGGCGGGCGGGGCGCTGTTGGCGGCGCGCAGTGGCGGTACGGAGGGCATCTCGGTATTTTTAATAACTACAGCTTTCCTATGGCTAGCGGGCTGGCGGCGTGGCAGTAGGGGCCGCTGGCTGTCGCCTTCGGTGGCCTTCCTGGTCGTCGTGATCCTGCTCAGCGTAGTGGTTCGAATTTCCGCGGGGGTTCTGCCGTGACGAGCGAAGTACACGAAGCCGAGGTCAAGATCCAAAACCGGCTTGGGCTGCACGCCCGGCCCGCCGCCCAGCTCGTCCGCCTCTCGAACCGCTTCGGATCCGATATCTTTCTCAGCAAGAACGGGGTTGAAGTAAACGGAAAGAGCATTATGGGGGTCATGATGCTGGCCGCCGAGCGCGGCGCTCGAGTTCAGATCCGTGCCGTCGGCACCGATGCACGAAAGGCGGTTTGCGACCTAGTGGCACTCATCGAGCGACAGTTTGACGAGGATGACGACGGCCAGCTAGTCGACGCCGGTCCATCGTCCGGCACCTGAGTTCGCCTATGGCTGTCGAAAAGATCCACGGCGGCGTACCCGTCTCTGTTGGGGTGGCATTCGGCCCCATTTACCTGATTACACCTGACGCGCTGCGGGTCCCGCGCTACTCAATCGATGCGTCGAATATCGATAGCGAGGTCGAACGCCTCGAGGCCGCGCTCGCGAAGACGCGGGTCGATATAGAACGGGTACAACAGGCGCTTATCTCAGCTGGAAAAAGGGATGAAGCGACGATTTTCGATTCACACTTGCTCATCCTCGAGGACAACGAATTTCTGAATAGCGTGCGCAGACAGATTCGCACTTCGGGTGAAAATGTGGAGTATGGGTTTCATTCGCGGGTCCTTGAATCCATACGTCAGTTGGATCAGAGCGAGGACCCGTATCTGCGCGAGCGGGCCAAAGACATCCGCGACGTCGAACATCGGGTTGTGCGCGCGTTGCTCGGGGAGCGCGAACCGGCGTTTGGCGACCTGTTCGACAATGCGATCGTTGTAGCCCACGATCTCCCAGCGACGATCACAGCCGAGCTCGACCGCGACAAGATCTTGGGAATCGCCACTGAAGTCGGTGCACCACACAGTCATACCGCAATCTTGGCTCGAGCGCTGGAAATCCCTGCGGTGGTTGGTTTAGGGCCGGTTCTCGCCGAGCTACAACACGGCGGATCCGCCCTCTTGGACGGCCGAGAGGGTGTACTGATCAGCGATCCCGAAGAGGAGACGGTGGATCGCTACGAACGAGTGCGCGATACGATAGCGCAGCGGCGAGCGGAGCTGGTGACGATGGCCAGCGCGCCCAGCCTGTCGGCCGACAGCCAGGTTCTGACGTTCCAAGCCAACCTCGAGTTTGCGCGCGAGGTCGATTCCGCACTGGCGTTTGGATGCGAGGGAGTTGGATTGTATCGAACGGAGTACCTGTTTCTACAAAGCGGTGGTGAGGCGACCGAGGAAGACCAGTATGCGGTTTATCGAGAACTCGTCGAGCGGATGGGCGGTCGCTCGGTCACCATTCGGACCGTCGATCTCGGGGGCGACAAGCTGCTCGCCGGCATGGAGCCCGAAGACAACCCGTTTCTCGGTTGGCGCGCTATTCGATACTGTCTCGATCGGCCGGAGGTCTTCCGGGCTCAGCTGCGAGCGATCCTCCGGGCCGGGGCGCATGGGCCCGTGTCGATCATGTTGCCGATGGTGGCCACGATCGACGAGGCCGACGTCGCGATCGCGCACGTCGAATCCGTGCGACGCTCGCTGGATGAGGAGGGTGTCGAGTGTGCGCAGGAGTGTGCCTTGGGAGCGTTGATCGAAACGCCTGGGGCAGCGCTGATGGCCAACGAGCTGGCGACACGCTTCGATTTCCTATCCCTCGGGACGAACGATCTCGTTCAGTACACGTTGGCGGTTGATCGAGGCAACCGTCGGATCGCTCACTTGTTTCAACCTTTTCACCCAGCAGTTTTGAGGCTCATTCGGGATGTGTGCGAGGCCGGGGAGAGAGCAGCCATCGAGGTAACCGTGTGTGGGGAGATGGCGGGCAACTCACGCGCCGCCGTTCTTCTGATGGGTTTGGGGGTTACCCGGTTCAGCATGGTGCCCGCTCGGATTCCGCGCATCAAGCAAGTGCTCAGTCGGATCGCTATTGACGAGGCTCGGGAAGCCGCGAGTGAGGCGGTGGCTATGGCTACTTCGGCGTCCGCGCGGGCGGTAATCGAGACCCGGTTCGCAGACCGTTTCGAGCCGGCAACGGCAACGGCCGGCGAAGGTTCGTGAGATCGCCCCCGGGAACCGTGGCCTCGGCCGACGCTGAGACTTGGCGCGAGCGAGAAGCCGGAATCGACGCGCAAGGAATGCGTGCTCACATCGCCGGCTTTCCCGAACAGCTCGCGGCTGGGACCGACAGCGCTAAATCGTTTGTGAGATCTCTCGACGTGCCCAGCAGTGGACCCACTGCGGTCGCTGTCGCGGGGATGGGCGGCTCGGCGATCGGCGGTGACCTGGTGGCTGCCTGGACCGCCGACCGGCGTTCTTTGCCGCTGCATGTGATCCGCGGCTATGAGTTGCCGCAATGGCTCGATCAGGGCACAACGCTGATCGTATCGTCGTACTCTGGAAACACCGAAGAGACGATCGCGTGTTACGAAGCCGCGCAGCAGCGTGGGCTAGCGGTCATCGCGATCGCAACCGGTGGCCGAGTCGCGCGGATGGCACGCGACGCTGGTGATCCATGGCACGAGCTGCCAGCTGGTTTCCCGCCCCGGGCAGCGCTTGGTCACTCGTTTTCGGCGGTGGCCTTGGCCACCGCCCGATTGGACCCGGTCCTGGACGCAGAAGCCGACGCGGATCGACTACACGGCGCTGCTGAACGGCTGCGACCACTCGCAGAGAGATGGCTGGCGTGGTCGGACGACAATCCAGCGCTCGACGTAGCAGCTTCGGTGTTTAATCGACTGCCGATCGTTTACGGCGGTCATCCAACGTCGATTGCGGCCGCTGTACGTTGGAAGGCCCAGCTCAACGAGAACGGCAAGATCCCCGCCTATTCAGGAGAGCTACCGGAACACAATCACAACGAAATCGTGGCGTTTGAGGGTGACGTTCCAGTGGTTCGCGAGATGGTGTTGGTGCACTTGGAGACGCCGTGGGACCATCCCCGGGTTCGCCGCCGGTTTGATTTTGTGCACGATTATTGCCGCGGCCGAGTGGCGTGCCAGCACCGAATAGTGGCTACCGGCGACATGCCAATCGATGGCATGCTCGAGTTGTGCTACCTGGGAGATTGCACTAGTTTTATTGTTTCAATCATCAACGGGCAGGACCCCACGCCCGTCGCTTCGATCGACGGTCTGAAAAACAAACTCAAAGGCTAGACAAGTCAGTGAAGATCATCATTCCGGCGGCCGGACAGGGCACCCGGCTGCGCCCCCACACACACACGGTACCAAAGGTGATGCTGCCGGTGGCGGGGCGGCCGATCATCGGTCACATCTTGGCCGATGTCGCGTCGCTCGAGCCGTCTGAGATTCGGCTGGTGGTCGGGTATCGAGGGGATTCGATCGAAGCCTACGTGAACGCGACATTTCCGGAATTGCCGGTCGAGATCGTGTGGCAGCACGATCAGCTTGGTCTTGGACACGCGGTGTTAACGGCGCTGGAACCCGAGGATCACGAGCCGGCGCTGGTTGTGCTCGGGGACACAGTCTTTGACGTTGATTACGAAGACATAGTGTCGTCCCCGGATCACGCGTTGGGAGTACGCGCGGTGCCGGATCCGGAACGATTCGGGATCGTCGAGTTGGACTCGACTGGAGAGCGTGTGGTCAAAGTGGTCGAGAAACCGGTCGAGCCCAAGGGAAATCTCGCTTTAGCGGGTCTGTATTTCGTCCGTGACGCTGGATTGTTGCGATCAGCCATGGCCAGCCTCGTGGATGAGGGTGGCACGACCCGCGACGAGTATCAGCTCACCGATGCATTACAGCGAATGATCGACGCCGACGAGAGGTTCGTTCCCTACAGCATTGGAGGTTGGTTCGATTGTGGGAAACCTGAAACACTGTTGGCGACAAATCGCGAGCTGCTCGACCGGAATCCGCCCGAGATCAGTGTGTCGGGTGTTGATGCGCAGTTCATAACGCCGGTATTTGTTGGAGCAGATTGTGTTATTAAGAACTCAATCATCGGCCCACATGTCTCACTGTCTAGCGGTGTGACCGTGCGTGATTCCGTGATCCGTGACTCGATCATTGGCGATCACGCAACGGTGTGTGGGTTTGTACTCGAGGGTTCGATAATCGGTCCCGGCGCGCGCGTCGAAGCGGCACCGGTGGTTCTCAATCTGGGAGAGAAATCGGAGTTGATATGCTAAAGACGAAGGAGCAAGTGGCGACAGCTTTACCGCATCGCGTGAGGACCGATCGATTCCTGTTTACGTCGGAATCGGTAACTGAAGGGCACCCTGATAAGATCGCCGACCAAATCTCGGACGGAGTCTTGGATACGGCGTTGACCGATGATCCTACCAGTCGGGTTGCGTGCGAGACATTGGTTACAACCGGTTTGATCGTCGTGGCGGGAGAGATCACCACGGAGGCGTACATCCCCGTGGCTCAGGTCGCCCGCGATACGGTTCGTCAGATTGGCTACACTGACGCGCGGATGGGGTTTGATGCGGATACCTGTGGAGTGATGGTCACGATCGACCGTCAATCGCCCGACATCAGCATGGGTGTCGATCGTGATGGAGCCGGCGATCAGGGGATGATGTTCGGCTACGCGACCGACGAAACGTCGGAGTTGATGCCGCTGCCGATCGCGTTGGCGCACGCGCTCACGCATCGCCTAGCTGACAAGCGCAAAGACGGAACGTTGCCATGGGTGAGACCCGATGGGAAGAGCCAGGTGACGGTTGAATACGACGAAGGTCGAGCGCGAGAAATCCGAACGGTGGTTGTGTCGACGCAGACCGGTGACGAGGACGAGGTCTCGCCCGATGAAATTCAGGCGGGGATCCGGAAAGAGGTGATCGAGCCAATACTGCCAAGCGGGATGTACGACGAGGACGAGCTCACCGTTCACGTCAACCCGACCGGACGGTTCGTTATCGGTGGACCGATGGGCGATGCTGGCGTGACCGGTCGGAAGATCATCGTGGACACGTACGGTGGCCTTGGCCGTCATGGTGGAGGTGCGTTTAGCGGGAAGGACCCGACCAAGGTTGATCGGTCTGCGACGTACGCCGCTCGATGGGTGGCCAAGAACATCGTGGCAGCGGGCTTGGCGCAGCGATGCGAGGTCCAGCTCGCGTACGCGATCGGTGTGGCCGAACCGGTCAGCGTTATGATCGATACGTTTGGCACCGGCGTAGTTGCCGACGCCGTGTTGGAGGAGAAGGCGCTCGAGGTGTGGGACCTGCGACCGCTGGCGATCATCAAGGCGCTCGACCTGCGCCGGCCGATCTACCAGCCGACAGCCGCTTACGGCCACTTTGGCCGCGAACCGGTAAACGGTTTGTTTACGTGGGAACTCACCGACCGCGCCCAAGATCTGAGGGCAGCGATCTCATAACACATTGAAGAGGAGATGATTTGATGTCAAAGAGCGAGGGAAGGATGAGTGCTGTGGACGTGCCAAGTGATATCCGCGATCCAGAGCTGGCTTCGAAGGGAGCTCTACGCACTGAGTGGGCTGGACGGCATATGCCGGTCCTGCGCCTGATCGGTGATCGGTTTGAGAAAGAGCGCCCGCTCGATGGGGTACGCATCTCGGCGTGTCTGCACGTGACGACTGAAACGGCGAACCTGATGCTTGCGCTCCAACGCGGCGGTGCGGACGTATGTTTGTGCGCGTCGAACCCGTTGTCGACCCAGGACGACGTGGCCGCGTACCTGGTTAGCCGGGGGATTCAGGTCCACGCCATCAAAGGCGAAGACCACGACACGTACTACCGCCACATTCGATCGGCCCTGGAGCATCGACCACAGATCACGATGGATGATGGAGCGGATTTGGTGAGCGCGATCCACTTCGTGGCGCTGGAACGGTACGACGATTTGCACCCGGTGATTCGTGACTGGGCGACAGAGCTCGATCCGGCCGAGCGAAAGTTGCTCGTCGACGGTGTGACCGCGTCGACCGAAGAGACCACGACTGGGGTCATTCGGTTGAAGGCGATGGAGAACTCAGGCGTACTGCTGTTCCCGGTGATCGCGGTGAACGACTCGAAGACGAAGCACCTCTTCGACAACCGCTACGGCACTGGGCAGTCGACGATCGATGGCATCCTGAGGGCGACAAACATCTTGCTCGCCGGGTCAACGGTCGTGGTTGCCGGCTACGGTTGGTGTGGCAAGGGCGTTGCTCTCCGAGCACAAGGCCAAGGTGCGAGTGTGATCGTAACCGAGATCGATCCGCTGCGTGGGTTAGAGGCGGTGATGGACGGTTTTCGAGTCATGCCCATGTCGAAAGCAGCCGCTATCGGTGATGTCTTCATAACCGTGACCGGTGACACCCACGTCATCCGCGGTGAGCACTTCAAGGTGATGAAGGACGGAGCAGTGGTCGCCAACAGCGGACACTTCAATGTCGAGATCGATCTCGACGCGTTGGCCGAAATGGCGGACGAGACGCGCGAGATCCGCGATTACGTGATGGAGTACTCTCTCGACGACCGCAAGGTCTACGTGCTCGGCGAAGGGCGACTCATAAACTTGGCGGCGGCCGAGGGACACCCGGCGAGCGTCATGGATATGTCGTTTGCCAACCAGTCGCTGGCGGCCGAGCATGTTGTCAAGAACGCGCGCGAACTCGAGAAGCGCGTCGAGCCGGTGCCGACTGACATCGATGCGGAGATCGCTCGGCTCAAGCTGCAAGCGCTCGGCGTCCAACTCGACGAGCTGACCCCGGAGCAGCGGGAATACCTCGATTCTTGGGAGATTGGGACTTAGGCACCCCTGGGCCATTGCCCACGGCAGGTTGTCTCTGCCGTGGGATGGCATTTATGTTGCAGTTGAAGCGTTAGAAAGGGGTAGCCGTGGAGCACGAAGTCATCGAAGTCAGCGTAGCGAGCCTTGGGATCGACTCCTCGACCCAGTCGCCGATCGTCATCCTGAAAGAGAAGGATGGTGACCGGTACCTGCCGATCTGGATCGGGCCGAGCGAGGCGAGCGCCATTGCCACCGAGTTGGCGGGCGTAAAATTTTCACGGCCGCTGACGCACGACCTCATGAAGAATATCGTTCGTGCGCTTCACGGCGAGCTCACGCAAGTGATCATCGGTGCCCTTAAGAACAACACGTATTACGCACAGGTTTTCGTTCAGAATGCCGAAGATGTAATATCGATCGATGCGCGTCCGAGTGATTCGATCGCCCTGGCGCTGCGCCTTAACGCACCGATCTATGCCTCTGAAACATTGCTCGACCACACCGCTGACGAAGTGGGTGAGGTTGAGGAAGAGGCGTACGAGCCGGAAGATCTTAAAGAGTATCTGCGACGTATGAACCCGGAAGACTTTGGGCGCTTTTCGTTGTAGAGATCGTTTAGCGGTGAGGTTCGAATGACGTAGCGCAATAGTCGTTTCGAGGTGCCTGTCGACGACGGTGGTCGGCGACGGGAGAATATGGGAATGCGGTGTGAATCCGCAGCGGCCCCGCCACTGTGACGGTCGCCCGACCGGGCGACCAAAGCCAGGAGACCTGCCTCGAAGCGCTCGCCGTCAGTATCCTTCGCGGGAGGGATGCGGCGAGAGGTCGGCTCGCCCGGTCTCCCTCGCCTGTCCGCTCCGCGGGCAGGCTTTTTTTTGGACTTGATCGGGCGCTAGGTGTTGACCACGAACCGACTTCTCTGGATCGTCGCTGCGCCATTGTTGACGTTGGCAAACTGCGATCGACCGCAGCAATCCGCGGCCGACCGCGGCGATGTTGCGCCTCGGCCTCCCGCCCAGCGTGTGGTATCGCTGGTTCCGAGCATGACCGACGCCATCGTCGCACTAGACGCTGCCGATCGGCTGGTGGGTCGGACACGCTACGACACAGCTCCTGAAATCGCTGATCTGCCGAGTGTCGGCGGGGGACTCGACCCAAGCTTGGAAGCGTTGATCGCGCTCGACCCCGACCTGGTGATCGGCTGGGAGTCGGCTGAATACCGCGGGCTGCGGTCGCGGCTCGAGGCTAGCGGTATCGCCTTCCACGCGACGTCGATTGAAGATACGACTGGTGTCTTTCGGTCGTTGGACGAGTTGGGAGGCCTACTCGGACTACCGGATCGAGCGGCGACGTTGGCAGCTGGAGTCCGGGGATCGTTCGCGGCCGTCTCGGCGATGGGTCTTGGAGACCCCAAACCCACCGTTTTCTACGCGTTGCTAGGCGACCCGCCGAGAACGGCGGGTCGACGCACGTTCGTTGGTCAGCTGATCGAGATCGCCGGTGGCGCCCCTGCGTTTGGCGAGCTGCACGACGGTTGGCCCGAGGTCTCGCTTGAAGCTGTGTTGGCCGCGCAGCCCGACATCCTGGTCGTGCCGACCGACGCTACCATGATCGAAGTCAAGCACGCGTTTGCCGGGAAACCGGGTTGGCGTGATCTCAACGCCGTTCGCGAAGGGCGGGTCGTGGTCATCCCAACTGACTTGTTGAATCGCCCCGGCCCCCACCTGGGAAGCGTGGCCAGAACACTCCGCGACGCGTTGGTTGATGTTTGGGGGACGCGATGAGCCGCGGCTTTGTGCTCGCCGCTTTGGTCCTGGCTGTGGCGGCTGCGATCGCCGTCAGCCTCCGCTTCGGAGCGGTTGGCTTAGGGTGGAGTGGTGTGTGGGAAGGCCTCGCGGGTGATGGTGACCCCATCGCCGTCGCGATCACCCGCGATCTTCGACTCCCGCGGGCGGTACTGGCGGCGCTCGTTGGCGGCGCTCTCGGTCTGGCTGGCGCCACGTTCCAGGCGCTCCTCAGAAATCCGCTCGCCGATCCGTACGTGCTCGGCGTCTCGGGTGGAGCCGCGGTTGGCGCGGTTGTCGCAATCGGTGCGGGTTGGGCCGGCGCAGCCGCATGGTCGCTGCCGGTGTCGGCGCTCTGCGGCGCGGCGTTGGCGATCGCACTCGTGCTCAGGATCGCGACCAACGTCGAACGCCGGCTCGATGTCCGGGTGCTGCTCCTGTCGGGTGTCGTCGCCGGTACGTTCTTCAACGCTTGTATCCTGTTGGCGCTCAGTTTTCAGGAGGCCGAAGCGTTTCGCGCGGCGGTATTCTGGATGATGGGCGGCCTCGGTGGCGCCAGTTGGCGGTTGGTGTGGATGTTGGGGCTTGCTCTCGGTGGCGCATCGATCGTGCTGCTCGGACTGTCACGATCGTTTGATCTGATCGCGCACGGTGAAGAAACAGCCGGGTTTCTCGGTGTCCCCGTTCAACGGGTCCGTCTGTTGGCTTACCTGATCGCGTCGTTGCTGACTGCTGGCGCGGTCGTGGCCGCTGGCGGCATCGGGTTCGTCGGTCTGTTCGTACCCCACACCGTGCGCCTCCTTTGGGGTGGCGGACATCGCTTCCTGTTGCCTGCGACGCTGCTCGTCGGAGCGGCCTTTCTGCCCTTGGCCGATACACTGACCCGCGTGATCACCGCACCGGGGGAGCTGCCTTTGGGAGTCATCACAGCCTTTGTCGGGGTGCCGTTTTTTGTGCTCGTCTTACGTCGCCAGACGCGCCAGGCACCGGCATGAAGTTGCAAGGACACGACATCGTGTGGCGCGCCACTCGGCTCGGGTATCGGTATCCGAGCGGTGATCGAGAGGCGATCGACGAGGCCACGCTCGGCGTGACCACGGGCGAGATCGTTGCATTGGTTGGCCCCAACGGGTCGGGAAAATCGACCCTTATTCGATTGCTGGTCGGCGCACGCGAACCAAACCGCGGGGAAACGGAGCTTCTAGGACGGAAGCTGGCGGCGTGGAGCGCGCTCGATATCGCACGTCGGGTAGGGATCATGGCTCAACACGAGGAGCCGGCGTTTCCGGTGACGGTGCGCGAGCTGGTAGCGATGGGCCGTTATCCCCATCTCGGGGCGTGGCGTCGACCGGCAGCCGACGACCACCGTGCAATCGAGCGCGCGCTCGAGCGGTGCCGAGTCGACACATTGGCGGCCCGATCTTTCGTGACGCTTTCGGGCGGCGAGCGTCAGCGGGCCAGGCTGGCTCGGGCGCTGGCGCAGGAGCCGCTCGCGCTGGCGCTGGATGAGCCGACCGCCGCTCTCGATATCGCCAGCGAGATGTCGATCTGGGAGCTTCTGAGGGCCGAGGCGGCCAAAGGAAAGACCGTGCTGCTATCGACCCACAACCTGAATCTGGCAGCGCGCTATGCGCATCGCTTGATCCTCCTGCACCGCGGCCGGGTGGCGACCGAAGGGACGCCGGAGGCGGTGCTCCGAGAGCGCACGCTGAGCGAGGTTTACGGCTGGCCAGTCAAAGTCGTGCCGCACCCCGGTCCGGGTCCCGACCGGGGTGCTCCGCAGGTGGTGCCACTGCATCCGGAGTCGGCCTCATGATGCGCCGGTTGCTTTTCCTCGGAGTAGTGTTGGCTCCGCTGCTTGACGCTTCGATCGGCGACGGCGCGGCTGCCCAGTGGCCGGGCGAGATCGTGGGCACGATCGTCGATCGTGACACCCGGCACGTGGTACCATTCGCGACCATTGAGGCCCCTGGGCTGGGGCTCATCACTACCGCCGGTTCGGATGGCGAGTTTCGTTTCAAAGCGGTGAGCTCGGGTACGCATGTGATCCGCGTTCAGCGGTTGGGCTACCGGCCGAGCGAGGTCGAGGTCGAAGTCGCTCACGGGCGAATCACGCGGGTCACGGTTGAGCTGAAGGTCGCCGCGGTCCTGGTCGATCCGGTAATTGCGGAGAGCCTGAGTCGCGACGCGGCCGGTTTTCAGATCGATCGGGCCGCGATCGAGCGGTCGGGAGCAACGACGGTGGGCGACTTGGTCGACCGCGTGCCCGGCGTGGTGGTGCGGCGAACGGGTCTCGCGGGTCCAGAGTACGCGATGATTCGCGGCAGTGGTGCAGACGGCGTGCTGGTGTTGCTCGATGGCGTGGCAATCAACGATCCGGTGACCGGCGCCGCCGACCTCAGCACGCTCTCCGTCGGCAGCGTCGAATCGGTGACCGTCGAGGTGGGCGCACGTTCGGCGCGTTACGGACCACGGGCTCGTGCCGGTGTGATCGTCGTCGAGTCGCGAGCCCCGGGGACGTCGACCGAAATCGTGGTCGGCGCTGGATCGCTGGGGTCTCGGAGCGGGAGCATTGAAACCGGAAGCGCCGCGGGTGCGTGGCGGTGGTCAGCCGGCGGCCTCATGAGCTCGGCCGACGGTGAGTTCGATTATCGACTGCCGGTCAGTGCGGGTGGACGCTCCGGGACACGGACAAACGCTGATCTCAGCCGCACGAACGTGTTTGCGACCGCCGAGCGGGATTTTGGGGGTGGTCGGCTGGGTTTTCTTACCGCGGTCGAGAGCGGGGATCGTGGTTTGCCGGGAAAGGCTTTTGCGCCATCGGTCAACGCGCGGCAGGTATTCGACCGCATACGCCTGCATGTCAGCTGGCATGGGGCGAGCGATGACGGCTCCAGCGAGGTCGCCTTTCATGGGGCGCGGCAGCGGCTCGAGCATCGCGATCCAGCGCCGCCATTGGGCCCCGCCTATGACGACGAGACCAACGTGGAAGAGTTGGGGTTGCGCAGCTCGATCAGCCGCGCAGTGCGTCAGGGGTGGCTGCGCGAA
>JBFGIA010000035.1:0-20957 GCA_041577935.1 Gemmatimonadota bacterium
GTAGCCGGCGCTGGCCAGCGCCTCGACCGTCTCCGGAGTGATCCCAGGAACCTGATCGAGCGCGAAATCGCCAGCTGCGATACTCGGTTCACTCTCCGCGGTGGCGGTCTCAACCTCCGGCTTCCGACCGAACAGCACCTCTTCTTCCTGCGCCAGGTACTCGGCCTTGCTGACCAAATCGATGCGGTATCCGGTGAGCTTTGAAGCCAATCGGACATTTTGGCCCGAACGACCAATCGCCAAGGATAGCTGGTCCTCTGCGCACACCACCGTGGCTCGTTTCTCCGGTGCCTCCGTCTCAACTGGTGCCACCTTTTCAGTGGGCGCCGGAGGCGCCGCCTGGACAGTTTCGTCGGGCGCGGCCTCATCGGTGGTCTGAGCCTCAACCTCCGGCATCGGCGCTTCGTCTGATGCACCATCAACGCCGTCGGTCATGCGTTCCGTTTCGCGCCGCGCGGCCTCCTCGAGTGATGCCTTCGAGGCCTCCAGCGCAGCCGCCGTCTCCTCGGGACTGGCTGGTTGGGACGGTGCCGGTGCCGCGGTCGGGCCTCGGAAACGGGTACGCGGCTTGAATGCCGTCGCCTCTGCCGTCTCGGTGAATAGCCCGCCTTCGTCGCCGCCTTCGGGCTCTTGAAGCATGATCTTGTAAACCTCAGCCGGTGACAACGCCTGGGCGATGAACTCGCGGGATTCGTCGGTCCAGGGCACGATGTCGATTCGCTCGCCGCCCAGCTCGGACACCACTGCCTGAACGCGGCTGCCCTTCAGACCCACGCACGCACCCACCGGGTCGACGTGCTGATCACGCGACCAAACGGCGATCTTGGAGCGACTCCCAGGCTCACGTGCGATGGCGCGGATTTCCACGATACCCTGAAACACCTCGGGTACCTCAAGCGCGAACAGCGCTCGCACGAAGTCAGGATGTGTGCGACTCAGAATCAACTGCGGGCCCTTGTTGGTTTCCCGAATGTCGAGCAACAGAGCGCGAACGGTCTCACCTTGTCTCAGATACTCGCGGCGCACCTGTTCTCGTCCCGGGAGAAGTGCCTCGGTCCGACGATCAAGGAAGACGAGCGCGTTGCCTCGATCTACCTGTTGCACCGTCCCCGAGACGAGCTCGCCCACTCGATCAGCGTACTCTTCGCGAATACGGTTTCGCTCTTCCTCCCGCACTTTTTGAATGATCATCTGCTTGGCCGCCTGAATGGCGTTACGGCCAAACGTGTTGTAGTCGAGGGGGATCTCCGCTACCTGACCTGGGACCGGGTCGTCGTCGCCCCATGGCTCGTTGACAAACGGCAGCTGCTTGGCCTCCTCAACCGTCATCTGACGCGACGGATCCTCTAATACCGCTTCGTCAGCCACGATCTCCTTTAGCATATAGATGCTGATCTCTCCGGTGACGGGATCGACGAGCACTTCGGCTTCGGCTTCAGCTCCGTACTTACGCCTTACAGCCGCCAACATGCCGACCTTGACGAGCTCGACGATCTCCGACTTTTCGAGCGCCTTTTCTCGCGTCAGCTGACCAAATGCTTCTAGGATCTCCATACTCTCACTGCTCCTATCAAACTCCTACGCGTTTCATCCCTTGCTTTTTGCTCGGCTCGCCGACCGCCAATCAACGTGCAGCTTGGCGTTGGCTATCTCACCGTGACCAAAGGTCCATCGATCCTCGGTTCCACCAACCGAGTCGCGTACGCGAATGCCGAACGAACCGTCACCTTGATCAACTACACTCTCGAGAACGCCGGTGAAGCGCTTGCGACCTTCCCGACCTGCTCGGAGGCGGATCGCGATCTCCCGACCAACAAAGCGCTCAAAGTCGCGCCGCCGGGAGAGCGGCCGCTCGATGCCGGGGCTCGAGACTTCGAGTACGTATCTCTCTGGGACCGTCCCAGACGATTCGAGTTCCCGCTCGATCAACCTGGACAACCGAGCGCAATCGTCCAGTGTGACACCATCTTCCTTGTCCACGTAGACCCGCAACACAGGTCGCCCTCGACTTCCGCCGAGCTCCACGTTCACGAGCTCGGCTCCCGCCCGTTCCACGACCGGCTCGACCACAACCATCATGCGGTCGATATCGGACATCGATCAGCCTCTGCTCTCGGGTCCTTGACGCGGAAGCAAAAAAAGTGGGGCCACCGCCCCACTTCATTACCAAATGTACGCGAAACGAGCGCCAAGGCAAGGAGGCGCGTGGTGTCGGGTCAGCCCGGGAGCCCGGCAAAAAAGACCATCCGCCCACTATCCGCGCCATCCCGCCGATAGCTGTGAAACCGCCCCGGATCGCAGCACGTACAATCCAGGGACGAAACGATCGACGACCGGGATAACCCGACGGACACAGCCTGACAGGTGAGCGCGGCGCGAAGATCAACTCGGCGATCATCCCGGCCTCCGCCAAGCCAGCCGTCCGTATCCGGCCCCGCCCCGGTAGCCCGAATCGACTCCACCACCTCCTCGCCCACCGGATAGCAGCACGGTCCGATCGCCGGCCCCCAGTACGCCACGCATTCGCCCGGCTGAGCGCCGTATTCGTCGCCAAGCGCCGTCACCGCCGCGGTCAGAATCCCGCTTGCTATTCCCCGCCAACCGGCGTGAATGAGGGCTATCGCACCAGCCGACGGCGCGTAGACGAGCGCCGGGACACAGTCGGCGACGCTGACGGTGAGCAGTATGCCGGGCGTGCTGACCAAGAGACCATCCCGAGCCTCGACCTGGACCGTGCCTGGCGTGACCTCGTCGGCGCGAAACAGCTCGCTTCCATGCACCTGCGACGCTCCAACAACAGCGTGGAAACGCGACCCAGCCCATGCTTCGAATGCGCCTAGTGCTGCCCCAGCATCTGTTTTTCCACGCTCGAAATCCAGCTCACGCATGGTCATACCGGCCAACATCGGGTGCCCCCCCCAACGAAGCTCGAGACGCGGTAATGGCTGACCGAATCGGGCCTCGATTGGCATGCCAAAACCTGCGCTCAGATCCCCAACGGCCATCAATCGGCCAATCGAAACCGCACCACGTGGTACACCGCTGCTATACCATCGCGCCAAGTGATTTTCTTGCCGCTAGAATAGTCGCGTCCGTGATAGGCTATCGGCGTTTCATAGATTCGATAGCCGCGACGAGCGACTTTGGCGGTGATCTCGGGCTCGATGCCGAACCGACTCGACCGGAGCGTCGGCCCGATGTCGGCGATTACCTCCCGACGAAAGACCTTGAACCCGGTCTCCATGTCGGTGAGGTTGAGGTTGTTGAGCGCATTGGAAAGCAGCGTCAGCGCTCGGTTGCCGACAGAGTGCCAGAACAAGTGAACGCGCTGCGGCCCGCCGAGGAAACGCGAGCCGTAAACGACATCCGCCACACCTTCGCGGATCGGTCTTATCAGCGCTTCGTAGTCGCGTGGATCGTATTCCAGGTCGGCGTCTTGAACTAAGACGATGTCGCCCTGCACCTCGCCGAAGGCGCGCCGCAAAGCTGCTCCCTTGCCTCGGTTGCGCGCCTGGAGGATTACCTTGACCGGGACTGGACGACCGTCCGCGCCAAAAATCTGCTCCTCACCTTTGACGACGGCCGAGAGGTACTCGCGTGTCCCATCGTCCGATCCATCATCGACGACCACGATCTCTTTCTCGAATGGCGTCAGTGCGACCCGTCGAAGTTGTTCGACAATCGTTGGGCGCTCATTGTAGGCGGGAACGACGACCGATAGGAGCGGCGGTTCTGGTGCGTTAGGAGAGCCCACTCATTCCCGGATGGACTGGGGGGCGGTCGTGCTCGTCCGCCTGGCCGGTCTCGGATGAATGTCGCTCGAAAAGTAGCTTGAGGACGGGCGGCGTAACCAGCGTAGTGGCCATGACCATGATCAAAACCGCGGAGAACACATCCTGCGTGAGAATGCCGCCCAGAAGCCCGAGCTGGGCGAAGATCAGCCCGACCTCCCCGCGTGGGACCATTCCTGCACCGATCGCGAGCTTGTTGATATCTCTGCGCAACACGCTATAGCCGGCCGCCACTTTGCCGATCACCGCGATGACAAACAAACCGGCTCCAACCAATAGGATCTCGTGATTCTCGGGGACTCTAGGGTCGAGGATCGATACGTCGACGGCGGCACCGATCGACACGAAGAAGATCGGCGTAAAAACGTCGGCCACCGGCTTGATCTGTTCGACGATCGTGTCAAACTGGTTGGTTCGCGAGAGTATGAGACCGGCCGCGAATGCTCCCACGATGGGAGCCAATCCCACGCGATCGGCAAAGAATGCCAACATCAGCGCAAAGACGAGCGCAAACGTGACCAGCACCCCGCGCACACGCATCCGGTTGACGAGCTCGAAGATCCATCGCGCGGTGTAGAGCCCGATCGCCATCGCCACCGCTAAGAATCCCACCGCCAGCGCGAATAGCTTGACGACACCCACGACCGAGATCGTGCCGGTCGCAGCCAGGCCCTCGACAACAGCCAAAATCAACAACCCGAGAATGTCGTCGATTACCGCCGCCCCGATGATGATCCGCGCCTCGGCGCTATTGATCTTGCCAAGATCAGTCAGCACCCGCGCGGTGATACCAACCGACGTAGCGGTGAGTGTCGCGCCGATGAAGATCGCCGTTAGGCTCGCTCCACCCTCGTAGTAGTGCCAGAAAAGGTACCCGAACAGGAACGGGAGCACGATGCCAACCACAGCGACCGTCAAAGCCGAAGATCCAACGTGGAACATCTCTCTCAGATCCGTTTCGAGACCGATCTCGAACAGCAGGATCGCCACTCCGACTTCCGCTAGAACGTGAACCATTGCCCCGTACGGATCGGCTGGGTCGACCGGCACCAACCCGAGTACCGAAGCGCCGACGATCACTCCTGCGACCAGCTCCCCCAGAACCGCCGGCTGACCGATGCGCTCAAACAGCTCGCCCACCAGCTTGGCCGACAGCAATACGACTATGAATATGAAAAAAAAGTGTCCGACTTCGACGAAGTGAGCGGCCTCTTCCATTTCGCTCCGTGCGCTGGCGTGTTCAGCTGGTCAGGAGGATCTTAGAACCGGCCGATGAAGAGATACGGTCGCCACCGCTGATCAGGGACTGACGCGAAGTACGTAATATGAGTGAACGGGTGCGGCCGACGCGGCGGCCGCGCCAAGGACAGACCAGCTTGTTCGGGTGTGCGGTTTCCCTTCCGATTGTTACAACGCACGCACGCGCAGACCAGATTCGTCCACGTGTCTCGCCCCCCCGCGGAACGGGGAACAACGTGATCTGTCGTCATCGGTCCCCGGCGCGTACCACAGTATTGGCATCGGTAGCTGTCGCGTCGCAGAACGTTACGACGAGTCAACGCAACGCGCTTTTGGGGTGCATGAATGTAAACCGACAAGCGGACAACGGACGGCAGAGGCACGACACACGAGACTGAGTGAACCTCCGAATCGTAGCGCTCGACGATCTCTGCCTTGCCCAACACGACCATCACAACCGCTCGCTGTGCCCGACACACCGACAGTGGCTCGTAGTTCTGATTCAGAACTAAGACTTTCTTTTGAAGCAGCGGGCTCATCCGTTTACGGTCCCCTGACCTCGTAATCGAAACGCAGCGTGTCGACCCATTCACCGAGCCGCCACGCCGGCACGCGGACGACCTCTTCCCAGGCCGCCGAGATGTTTACCGTCTCGTCCCGTTGGCCACGCACCCGAAGCCGGTACGGCGACAGCGGAACGCCGAGTTCGTCAGCTGACTCCAACAACGCCTGCCGCATCGCCTCCGAACTGCTCACATCCGCAAAACGAGCCGACTGCTTCATGGCGTCTTTGAAACGCCACGCCCGGATATGAGGCGTTGCGAACAGATAACCAATGTAGAGCCCAGCTGCGAGCAGTACCAACCTTAGGAGCGTTCCCATCAGAACTCCTCGACCACGTGGCGAAGGACCTCTTCGGCGATCTTCTCGATCGCACGGTCGATCCCCGTCTCACGATCTTCACCCTCGTTCTCGTTGAACTCGCCCCACTCAATCAACGAACGATTCTGCCACAGCGTCCGCTCTCGAACTTCATCTAGCAACTCGATGTCAACCCTCAGCACCACGCGACGCGTGAATACATCCGGGTTTACGGTCTCGCCGGGATCGTAAGAGAGCGCTTCTTCCTCGTAGTTGAGAATCGCACCCTGGACAACGAGATCGGCTTCGTCCTCATCGCTAACGAGTTGCAATCGCGACTCGCTGAGGAACTCATTTATGACTCGTTCGGTTAGTTGCTGGGTCAGCTGAAACTCGCGCGTCTCGTTGTCAAACGTCGCCACATAGACGGTATTGAGATGCGACGGTACCGGTGATCGAAAGGAGTAGCCACAACCCGCCACGAGGATTCCTGCTACCAACCAGAGGTAGCGAGACGCCTCCAAATTAAACCGACGGTCTTTCTTCTTTGCGAACATTGAAGACAAGCTGACGCTCCTTGACGTAATCGCGCAAAACGATCTTTCTGGGTGTGTGACGCTCATCCACCGGCTGAAAATCGCTGAATCGTACCCGGTAGATCAATCTACCTGCTCGTTCCTGACGATACTCGACCAGTTGTGATGAGTTCCCCTCCACGGTCAAAGCGTGAATGGTACCCGCGTTGGCGATGTAGAGCGTGTTACGCTCGCCCTTCTCGAATGCTGCGGTCCAATCTGCATCTCGGGTCAAACGAGACACGTCGTAGGCCCCGAGCACGGCCCCCAGCACTTCGGGTGATGCCAAGGCGCGTTCGCCGGTCAGAGCTGCGAATTTCGGGTCACCGAGCTGACCCGTCAGGATCTCCCCCTCTTGAGGCAAGCGGACGGTCAACATCTCTCCCTCTAGTCGTACGTGTACAACCGGAGTGTCATGCGGACCGAAGACGTTGGCCTTCAGGCTCTTGGGGTTGGCGCGATACTCGATAGCACCGTCGCCCACGAAGCGCCGCCGCCCCTCGATCAATGTGACAGAGAAGATCCGCTTGGTCGCCTCAATCTCGGCGTAGCGAGCCTGCAACTCGGCCACCAGCGGAGCTGGATCGATTCCCGTTTCCGCAGCCCGGCGAGCCTCGGTTTGGAGTGTTGTAGCGCAAGCGGCGAGCAGCACCGTGGCAAGCGACGCGCCAATGCGGGTCACTCGGCTAACGCCGCCTCGGCACGATCGATCTTAGCCTTCAGGTCAGTCGAACCGGCGGGGGTGAGCTCAGCCGCCCGACGATATGCTCTGAGTGCCGCCTCGAGACGTCGTTGTTCGTAGAGAATGTCGCCCAGTTGCTCATGGAGAACACCCGATTCGGGGATCGTTGTGATGCCGGTCACCAGAGCTTCTTCGCCAGCCGCTAGACGACCTTGTTCAACGAGCGACCGCCCAAGCCCCTCCCAAGCGCTACTGTGCCTCGCGTCTATCGTAACCGCCGTTCGAAAGTTGCGTTCCGCCTCTGACCACTGTTCCAGAGCGAGCAGTGCGCGACCGACCTCGACCCGTAACTCAACCGACTGCGGGCGCAAGTCAGCTGCCGCCTTCAAGTGCGTCAGCGTTGCCGCACTCGAACCACGTGCTCGATGGAGTCCGATCAGTTGGAATCGGAGTCGGATGTCCCCGGGCGTCAACCGCGCCGCTTGCTCGTATCCTTCGATTGCAGCGTCGTGATCGCCACGATGAGACGCAACGATCGCCTGGAGTCTATGAAACGACGCGGCCTGCCCCGGCTCACTACTCTCCAAATCTCGGATCTTGTCAGAAAGCTCAGAGAGCGCGTCGGCAGCAGGTTCAAGTCGACCGAGCTGGAGCAAGACAGCAGCCCACTCAAGTCGCAGAGTTACGGCGTCCGGATCGAGCTCGACAGCGTGCCGCAACCACACCTCGGCTGTGCTCGGGTCGCCTTGATACCGCGCTTCTTCAGCTAGATGAAACAGCGTAAGGGCGGCGGCTGGCGGATCCTGTCGCTGAGCGTGGAGGCTGTGGGCTCGCGTGGTCAACACGAGACTGAGAGAAGCCAGCAAGACCCAAAGCGGTCGCGAGGTCATCCGGATAGACAGCACAGGGCGGCCAAGATAGGGAACCGCGGAAGACCGCCGCAAGCCGCGCCATGCTGGCCGGTCGAGACCAAGCAGCCGATCTTGAGTCCCATGTTCCGACGTCTGATTCTCGTGGCGCTATTGAGCGCTGGCTCGATGGGTTGCGATGACCGGTCTGAGCCGCCCGTAGCACCAACGACGATATCGTCTCGGATCTTCACTCAGGTTTTTGGTGAACTCGTGGTCGCGCGCATCGAGACGCTGCCGGACACCGCCGCCTATCGCTCGCGCCGGAGCGCCATCCTGGCTCATTTCGAAGTCTCTGCCGACGACCTCGAGCGGTTCGCCGCTATCCACGGCTCTGACACCGACTTCATGGCCGGTTTGTACCGCCAAGTCCGAGTTCGCGTGGATTCGCTGTCGGCGATCCGCCCAGATTCCTTGCGGCGTGCCTCCCAGTTTCCGGGTCCGCCACAGAGCGAGCCCTAGCCCGTCCTACTCCCACTCGATCGTAGCCGGCGGCTTGCTCGACACGTCGTAGGTCACACGATTGACACCGCGAACCTGGTTGATGATCTGGTTCGCAACTCGACCCAAGAAATCCGGCGAGAACGGGTACCAGTCAGCCGTCATCCCGTCCTTCGAGGTCACCGCTCGTAGTGCCACGACGTGCTCGTACGTCCGCGCGTCGCCCATCACACCCACAGCCTTCACGGGCAACAAGACAGCGAACGCTTGCCATATCTGATCGTAAAGACCGGCGGCACGAATCGCCTGCAGATAAATGGCATCGACTTCGCGCAGTAGCTTCACCCGTTCCGACGTAACCTCGCCCAGTACACGTATCGCCAGGCCTGGTCCTGGGAATGGATGCCGTCCGACGATCTCCTCCGGAAGACCGAGCTCACGTCCCACTTGTCTCACTTCGTCTTTGAACAGTTCGCGCAGCGGCTCCACGATTTCGAGACGCATCGCTTCCGGAAGTCCGCCCACATTATGGTGAGTTTTTATCGTTGCCGAGGGCCCCCTGACCGACAGCGACTCGATCACATCCGGATACAGCGTGCCCTGTACCAAGAAATCGATGTCACCAATGCCACTGGCCCTGGTCTCAAAAACATCGATGAAACGGTGGCCGATCCGCCGTCGCTTTTCTTCGGGATCCACCACGCCGGTCAAGTCGGCTAAGAAACTCTCTCCAGCGTCTACGACCTCCAATCGAAAGCCCAAATGTTCGCGGAATGTGCGCTCGACCTGTAGTCGCTCGTCTTTTCGCAACAAACCGGTGTCTACAAAAATGCACGTCAAGCGATTGCCAATCGCACGGTGCACGAGCGCTGCGGCCACTGCGGAGTCCACACCGCCCGACAATCCGCAGACGACGCGTCGGTCACCAACCTGGTCATTGATCGCGCGCTCAGCCCGGTCAATGAATGACGCCATAGTCCACGACGGGTCGCAACCGCAGACATCAAACACGAAGTTCGATAGAAGCTCCTCGCCGCGTTCGGTATGGACGACCTCGGGATGGAACTGAACACCATACCTCCGGGTCTCGGGATTCCCGAACGCGGCAACGGTATCGTCGCTTGAAACAGCGTAGCTCACGTACCGATGCGGCACAGCCCTGACCCGGTCTCCGTGACTCATCCAGACGCTGAGCGACTGACCAGACTCGAAGCCCTCGAACAAACCAACCGGCTCCTCAACGATCAGGCTGGTCCGACCGTACTCGCGCTCGGCGGCCGGCTCGACGCTGCCACCGTCGTGCTGGGCCAACAGCTGCATCCCGTAGCAGATCCCCAGGATCGGCATCGGAAGATCGAGCAGCCCCGATGGGGCGTGGGGCGAGTCAGCGTCATAGACGCTCGACGGACCGCCCGACAGGATGATGCCCGATGGCCCCAGTGCCCGAATCGTGTCCGGGTCAAGATCGTAAGGGTGGATCTCGCAGTAGACGCGCTGCTCGCGGATCCGTCGCGCGATGAGCTGCGTGTACTGACCACCAAAGTCGAGGATCAAAACCCACGATCTTGGTCGGCGTTCTGAGCCGAGCAGCTCAGAACTCATGAAACTCGACCACCGCGGATTCGACTTCGTAGATCGCCAGCGACCCGATCCCGCTGAGCCAGCCACAAACTTCGCCGGGATTTACAACGGTTGTCTTGCCGATCGTCTGAAGATCACGTTGATGGGTGTGACCGTATACTATGAGGTCGTAGGTTCCTGCCGCGGCCACATCCATGACCCCACGGGGCTCGTGCATCACGAGGACTCGTCGGCCACCGAGCTCTGTCTCCCACCACTGACTCTCCAATCGAGCCCCGACCCCGGCAAAGGCTCTGGAGATCGCAAAGATGTCACCGTCATTATTTCCCGTGATCCCGTGCAGCGGCGCGTCAAGCCCTGCCAGCTCGCGCACAGCGAACGGCGAACAATAGTCACCAGCATGAAGTGCGACATCGATCGCGGCGCGGTTGAGTATCGCTACCGCTTCTCGGATTCGAATGACATGGTCGTGCGTGTCGCTGATCAGTCCGATCCTCACCGCCTCAGCCTCTCCGCTCACGCGGGTGTGCCGTAGGTGAGCCTTGCGATGATCTGCTGCACGCTGAGTGTCGTCTCGTTCCCGGTATCGAGCTCTCTAAACGTCAGGTGGCCACTCTCACGCTCTCGCTCACCGATCAGAATGGCGGCGCGTGCGCTCGCCTGGGCAGCCCGTTTCAGTGCCTTGGCAACGGACTGGTCGCTTAGCGCGAGATCGCCGGCGATACCAGCACCTCGGAGCTGAGTCAAGACCTCGATAGCTGCTCTCCGATCGTTAGCCGACACCGGAATCACGAACACCTCACAGCGGGAGGACGGCGCGGGCAGGCGATCGCGAGCCTCCAGCAGCTCGATGAGAACCGCCTCGCCCAACCCGAATCCGACCGCAGGTAGCGTCTGCCCCCCCACGGCTTCCAGTAAGTCATCGTAGCGGCCTCCCCCACAAATGGCGCGAAGCTCGCCTTTCCGATCGTACATCTCGAAAACCACGCCCGTGTAGTAAGCGAGTCCGCGGACAACACGAGGATCAAACCGACAGAAATCACCGACGTCGTAGGCATCCAGATAGGAGCTCAGCCGCTCTATCCGATCTTTATGCTCTCGGGAATTCGGGAGCCTTGCCAAGAACTCATTTCGATCGATCTCCTGTCCACGACGGTTGGTGAGGGTTTCGGTGATCTGCTCTGCACTATCGGCGGGGATCCCACCCTTGATCAGGCTCTCCAACGTCGGTTCAGCACCTAAGCGGGGGATCTTGTCCAGCACCGTGTAAACCCACGGTTCGGGTTGGACCCCGACCTCAGCCACGAAGGCGTCCAGTAGGCGACGATCGCTGTACCGCAACTCAAAGTCGTCGGCGTTGAGCCCACAGGCGCGTAGGGCGTCAACGCCAGCGGCTATGATCTCAGCATCGGCTTCGACACCGGCGACGCCGAGGATGTCGAGGTTGAGTTGCCAAAACTCTCGGAATCGACCGCGCTGTGGGCGCTCATAGCGAAACAGCCGCGGGATCGAAAACCACTTGATTGGCTTGGATAAGCCCTGGCTTCTTGCGGCGACCATTCGTGCCAGCGATGGCGTCATCTCCGGGCGGAGCGCGATGCGTCGATCGCCGCGGTCGACAAACGAGTACACCTGCTCGACAATCTCCTCGCCAGACTTATCGGTAAACAGCTCGAGCGGCTCGATCACCGGTGCATCGTACTCCTCGAAACCGTAGCGCAGGGCCACCTCTCGCCAGCGATCCTCGATCCAGCGGCGAACGCGCATCTCATCAGGATAGAAGTCGCGTGTCCCGGGAAGACGATCAAAGCGAGTCATGCGCCCACCGCCACCTTGGCGGTCTGTCCGCACACGTACGGGGTATCCGCCTCCGCCAGGCCGAGATCGACGAGCGCCTCGCCGACAGTATGAAAAGACCCGGTAACTAGAACGAACTCCGCATCTCCGCCGCGCACAACCGACCTGGCGCGCTCAAGTCCTTCGGCTATCGAGTCCGACCACCGCATCCAGGGCCTCAGCGCTAGCGTGTTGCGAATACAGGCGTGCTCCATGCTGCGCGACTCCGGCGCTGTTCTCAAACCACATAGCCACCCCCGACTGGCGACGCTTCGCAAACGATCGAGCATCGTCGTCCAGGGCTTATCGGCGAGTATCCCAGCCACTAACACTGCTCGACCACGCTGCATCGCTTGTACTGACTCCGCCAGCCGATCGATTGCGGCTTCGTTGTGGGCCACGTCGAATAGCAGCGGGACATCGTCCACCGTCTGCCACTCAGCGCGACCCGGGAGCACCGCGTGCTCCAATCCAGCCCGAACGACCGTTTCGTCCTGAGGTGGTGTTGTCAACGTCTCCCAGACCCACAGCGCCAGTCCCGCATCGAGCGCGAAGTGATCGCCGGAAACGCGAAGTGTCAGTCCACGCGCCGAGAAATTCGGACCTGAGTAATCGAAGCGAGTGCTCCAAGGCGTCTTCTGGCTTACGGACAGCGTGACTTCATCGTGGAGAAAACGGATCGGGGCGTCGACCCGCGCAGCATGTCGAGTCAACGCAGCCCGTACCTCTGGTGGACGCGGATCGCCGACGAATACCGGCACTCCGGGCTTGAATGTCCCGGCCTTTTCACCAGCGATCGTAACTAGATCCTCCCCGAGATGCTGTTGGTGATCGAGAGCGATATTGGTGATCACCGTAGCCCGTTGATTGACAACCGAGGTCGCGTCGAGTCGACCTCCAAGGCCGACCTCGAGGACTCCGACATCGACGTCTTGTTCGGCGAAGTAATCGAGGGCGATAAGCGTTGTCGCCTCGAAGAACGTCATCTCGCGCTCGATCACGAATTCGCGGACCCGCTCCCAGCCGTCGGCCAATGCCGAAGCGGAGATCGGCTCACCGTCGATTTTGATGCGCTCTCGGAAATCGACCAGGTGGGGCGACGTGTAGCAACCTGTCCTCACACCGTTGGCTGTGCCCAAGGAGGACAAGCAGACAGCGGTCGTTCCCTTGCCGTTGGTACCAGCTATCTGGACGTAGGGAACGCGGTCCTCGGGGTGACCGGTGGCTTCGCAGTATGCCTGGACGTTGTCGAGACCCATACGGATCCCGAACTGTTCCAAACCCTGGAGCTCGTTCAGCGCTTGCTCGTAGTTGCTCACTCCTCTTCGGCCAGCGCCTCCCGCCCGAGCATCCAACGCAGGGTGCGCGAAATCATGCGCTTGAGCCGGTCACGCGGGACAACGGCGTCCACGAACCCGTGTTCCAATAGGAACTCGGCGGTTTGGAATTCGTCGGGCAGATCCTCCCCAATTGTCTGCTTTATGACGCGCGGACCCGCGAAACCGATCTGCGCATGCGGTTCGGCGTAAATCACATCCCCGAGCATGGCGTACGAGGCCGTCACCCCGCCCGTTGTTGGATCGGTGTCAACGGCTATGAAGGGCAGCCCGTTTGTCGCTAACTCCGCAAGTAGAGTGCTTGTCTTACCCATCTGCATGAGGGAGAGGACTCCCTCCTGCATTCGCGCGCCGCCGCTGGCGGAGACAATGACGAGAGAAACGCGGCGCTCGATCGCGCGTTCGATCGCACGCGCCACCTTCTCACCGACCACCGAACCCATGCTACCGCCCATGAAACCGAAATCCATCACACCGATCGAAACCTCGATGTCATCGATTGTCCCTAAGCCGCAGACAATGGCGTCGTTGCGTCTGGTTCTCTCCCGATACTCCTCCAGCCGTTGAGCATACGACTTAGAGTCGACAAACCCCAAAGCATCTACGCTTGAGAGATCCCCATCGAGTTCCCGGAACGAGCCATGATCCAATAACAGTTCGAGGTACTCGTCAACTCCAACCCTGAAATGGTGTCCACAGTTACCGCAGACGGAAATGCGCGCAGCCAGGTCCTTGCGATAGAGGATGTCGCCACATGAGGGACATTTGTGCCACAGCTCACCCGGCAGCTCCTTCCGGGCGGTGGTCGTCTCGATCTTCTTTTTTTCGCGCTTGAACCAACTCATAGGGTGTGCCCGTAGTCGACGAGCCTATCGCTCCCTCTCAATGAGGTCAACAGCCATGACTACCGCGTCCTCCCGAGGCCCAGAGTAATAGCCGGCACGGCGGCCCACCCGCTCAAATCCGTGGTGACCGTAGAATCGCTGAGCGTCACGATTCGATTTACGAACCTCTAGATACATTCGACGCGCCCCTCGCTCGCGGGCGGCGGTCCAGATCGCGCTGAGCAACCGGCCACCGACGCCTTGTCCCCGGCGCTCAGCGACCACCGCGATATTAGCTAACTCAGCCTCATCCGCCGCTACCCATCCCACTGCGTAGCCAATCACCTCTCCGGGGTCAACACACGCCACCAGTCCCAGGCCGCTCGGCAGATCGACGATCTCGGCGAAGTGCTCGATATGCCAAGGTGTTGCGTAGATCGACTCCTCGATCGACACGACTGGTCCCAGGTCCCCGCTCTTTAAAGAGCGGATCGTCAGCGCCGCGCTCAAGACACATCGACTCCCGGTCGAGCATAGTCTGGCGCGAAACCAGAAGCGTCCGCAACTCGGTAGCGGTCCGGTGATTGCGCGACTAGCGACCCGACTACCGCGGCAATTGTTCCGAGCTTGTCCATGGCATCCTCGAGCCGGACCTCGGTTGCACCGCGAGCAAACGCGGTGATGCGATCCGGCTCGAGATCAGCCGGCCCATGCAACAGCTGCCAGCCCCGTGAACCCGCGCGTTCGCAAACCGCAGCATAGCGACGTCCGCGGCGCGCATCAAAGGTAGCACAGACGCGCGACTGGTCGGGCCGCGCACAGAGCTCGGATACCGCCAACAAAGTCGACGGTGCGTACAACTTGATTCCTCGCAACTCGGCCAATGCGACCGCGATCGTAGCACCAATCCTGAGACCGGTGAACGAACCCGGTCCACGCGGGATCGCTAATCCGTCCAGTTGGTCCCACTCGACATCGTTCTCAGCAAGCAGATCCTGGATCGCTGGAATGCAATCACGAAACGCAGAGCGTGACTCCAGACGTAGCTCGGCTCCGCCGACGGGCAGGTGGAGAGCAACCGCCGGTCGTGGAGTTGCGGTATCGATGGCGAGCAGCCTCACGTTTGCGCAACAAGCCAATCGATCAATCTCGACCATCCCTTGCCACAAAACGACATATCAACCTCACGAACGTCCGATTTGCGAGAGTCAACCCTGAACTTCAGCGTCGCGGCCGGCGAGGCGACGCGTCCAGCGATAAGGGTCGGCCACTCGACACAGGTGACACCGTCACCCGACAACACGGCGTCGATATCAAGCGTGTCTAAATCAGAAGCCGTGGTCAATCGATACAAATCGACGTGGTTGAAGTGTCGTCGTCCACCGTACTCGAGGATCAGGTTGAAGGTCGGACTGGCGATCGGTCCGGCAACACCACATCCACGACCAACGCCCTGGGCGAAAGTCGTCTTTCCCGCTCCCAGCTCGCCCTCGAGCAGGATGACCGCGCCGTCTGGCGCCAGCCGGCCAAAGGCCGCCCCGAGATCGCGCATCGAGCCGGAGTCAGTCACGATGCGACTAAGATTCCGAACCGCGGCACCCATCCTCAGCCTGTTGACTCGAGCCCTATCCTCTCGCGCAGCGTCTTGGGCCGGCGGGACTTGCCCTGCATCTCGCCACGCAACTCGAACAACTCATCACGCAGCAGTGCCGCGGTTTGATAGTCCAGCCGCTCAGCCGCGGCCTTCATCTCCGCTTCGATCGACTTAGCCAACTCCTCTCGCTCGAGCTCCTGAGCCATCCCCGCCAAACGCTCTCGGACCGCCTGATCCCGCGGGCTTTGCCCCGCGCGCGAGTCAGCCACCGAGGTGGTTTGCAGAATCTGCTCACGCGTCTTGTACACCGTCTCAGGCACGATACCGTGGACCTCGTTATGAGCTTCCTGGATAGCCCTCCTTCGGTCCGTCTCCGTCATCATCGTGTTCATCGCCTCAGTGACGCGATCAGCGTACAAGACAACCCTGCCGTTGGAATTCCGCGCGGCTCGCCCCGCGGTCTGGATTAACGCGGTGGCCGAGCGGAGGAACCCCTCCTTGTCGGCATCCAACACCGAGACCAAAGAAACTTCGGGCAGATCAAGGCCCTCACGGAGCAGGTTGATCCCGACGAGAACATCAAACACATCAGTCCGAAGTCCGCGGATGATCTCGATTCGCTCGAGAGCACTGATATCTGAGTGCATATACCGCACACGCACGCCGGCGTCGTTGAGATAGTCCGCCAGATCCTCCGCCATACGCTTCGTCAGCGTTGTAACCAGGACCTTCTCCCCCGCTGCCTCACGCTGTCGGATCTCCTCCATAAGATCATCGATCTGCCCTTTGACCGGTCTCACGATCACCTCGGGATCGATTAGACCCGTTGGCCGAATGATCTGCTCCACCACGACGCCACCAGACAGTTCCAGCTCTCTGTCCGCCGGCGTCGCCGAAACGAAAATCGCCCGCTGCATGAATTGCTCGAACTCGTCAAACCGTAACGGACGGTTATCGAGCGCCGAGGGTAGGCGATACCCGTGTTCCACGAGCGTCTCTTTACGGGATCGATCGCCTGCATACATACCGCCGATTTGTGGAACTGTGACGTGTGACTCGTCGAGCACCAATAAGAAATCGTCAGGGAAATAGTCGAGGAGACATGCCGGTCTCTCGCCAGGCGACCGACCGGAGAGAAAGCGCGAGTAGTTCTCAATCCCAGCGCAATACCCCATCTCCTGCATCATCTCCAAATCGTAGCGTGTGCGCATTTCGAGCTTGTGAGCTTCAAGCATTCTTCCCTGCTCACGAAGCTCGACCAATCGCGTTTCCAATTCGATACGAATATCTTCCAGGGCGTTCTCGATAGTCGGTCGAGTGGTCACGAAATGCTTGGCTGGGTAGATCGCGGCTCGATCGAGGGTCGATATCGTCGTCCCACGCATAGGGTCGATCTTGGCAATTCGCTCGATCTCGTCACCCCAGAGCTCAATCCGCACCGCCTGCTCTTCGTACGCGGGAAACACCTCGATGACGTCACCGCGCACGCGGAACTTTCCGGGCTCGAAACCGATGTCGTCGCGCCGGTACTGGATCCGAACGAGGTCCTCTAAAATCTGGTCGCGTGGCGCTTCGGTGCCAGTCTCAAGCACCACCATGAGGTCCCGATACTCGCGTGGACTTCCGAGTCCGTAGATCGCCGAGACGGAAGCGACCACGATCACGTCGTCACGCTCGATCAGCGAAGACGTCGTGCGCAACCGAAGGCGATCGATGTCCTCATTTATGGTGGCATCTTTTTCGATGTACGTATCAGTCGCGGGTATATACGCTTCGGGTTGATAGTAGTCGTAGTACGAGATGAAGTATTCGACGGCATTGTGCGGAAAGAGCTGCCGTAGCTCACCGTACAGTTGGGCCGCAAGTGTCTTGTTGTGCGACATGACCAACGTGGGCCGACCGTAGTTTGCGATCACGTGACCGATGGTGAAAGTCTTTCCGGTCCCAGTCGCACCGAGTAGAGTCTGATACCGTCGGCCGTCAGCGAGGCCTTGGGTCAGCTCCGCAATCGCCTTCGGTTGATCGCCCTTGGGGCTAAGGTCGGTGACGAGCTTAAACTCGGCCATGTCAGTAAGTTGCAAGGTTGGGTGCCGCGCGCCAGTTTACTGGTCGAAGACCTCTACGTCGGACGGAACCTTGAACCGAAACGCCGCCTCTGCCAGTCTCACGTTCGGCTCTAGGTTCTCAAACGTGTAGCGTGTCGTCACGCCTTCCGCGGTGCGGGTTACTACCTGACGCATCAGTCCACTGGTCCTATCGATCCAGATCTCCAAATCGGTGTAGGGCGCATTGGTATCGAGCGGGATGAGGGTCAGCTTGTCGACCGCCACCCCGGCGACAACATCGGCGTCGGTCGCGGTGGGCGTATAACTGCCGCGAAGATCCCGCAAGAAAGTAAGCGGGTTCTGGACCCCGCTCGCGGCCGCCAGCTGTCGGATCACCTGACCTGGCTGGCTAGATGGTAGGTAGATCCAGACGTGATTGGCGTCGTTGACAACGACGTCGCCGGCGGGATCACTGTAAGCAATTCGAAAACGAGTTGGTGCTTGGTAGGTCAGTGTTCCGCGTCCCACTGTAGTGCGTTCGAGGACCGGATTCTCCACGTGTTGCGTAAATGTCGCTCTCAGCGTCGTGAGCTCTGCCAGAGCACGGTCCGCGCGTTGGGCCAACACCTCTGGGTCTTGACCACCCGACAGCCCTCCCGGGACAAGCAGCAATGCCGCAATCGATTTCAGAGTCCACATCATCATTTTTCTGTGACCCCGGGTCACCAACGAAGTTCCAGCGTCTCAAGCTTCGATTGCGCGATCCGAGGAAACATCGAGGTGTTCAGCGCCAAAGTATTCTTTTCTCTCAACCTCGAGAATGCCCTTGATCGCTTTCATCGCCTCGATGACTCGCTTCAAGTGATCAAGGTCTGTAACCTCGACCACAAACGTCCCCTCGATCCCGGTGTCGGTTGCCGTAAGGTCGGCGCTCTTTATATCAGTCGAAGTTCGTGAAACCGCTCCCGCAACATCGGCAAAAAGGCCGCGCCGGTCTGTACCGACCACGACCAGCCGAACGATGAACGTCTGTGCACCCTGCGTATCCCACTGGACCTTGATTTTTCGATCCGGCTCATCCGTGAGGTTGAGGACGTTCGGGCAATCCATCCGATGAACTGATACTCCGCGCCCGCGGGTTACGTAACCCATGATCTCGTCGCCCGGGATAGGCTGACAGCACTGGCTGAAACGCACCATCATGTTGTCGACGCCTTGGATACGCACCCCGCCCGGTCGACCCTTAATGCGCTCGACTAGCCGCTCGAATGCCGACCCCGGCTCCGGTCTAGGCGACTCCTCCTCAGGGTAGAGCGCGTTGACTACCTGAATCGGTGTCAGGTCTCCCCGACCGACCGCAGCGTGTAACTTTTCCACGCTGTCGTTTCCGAGCTTCTCGGCGATCGTTTCGAGCTTCTTGTCAGCCGGCTTCTTCACTCGGCGCCGACGGTACTCCTTATCGAGCAGCTCTTTGCCCAGCATCACCGAGCTGGCGTGCTCTTCAGCCCGGATTGTACGGCGCACGATCGATCTTGCCTTTGACGTTCTCACGAAATGCAGCCAATCCCGCGACGGGCGCTGGCTGGAGCTGGTCAACACCTCGACGGTTTCCCCTGAACGCAGCTCCCGATGAAGCGGAACCATGCGGCCATTCACTCTAGCCCCGGAGCAATGCATGCCGACCTCGGTGTGAACCTGAAATGCGAAGTCGATCGGCGTCGACCCGGCAGGAAGCTGGATGACATCACCCTTGGGGGTAAAGATGAAGATCTCGTCTTTGTAGAGATCGATATGCAAGTACTCGAGGAATTCATCTGGATCCGTCATGTCCTGTTGCCAATCCAAAATCTGACTGAACCACGCCAGCTGCTCGTCGAGCTCGGTCCCACTTCGACCCTCCTTGTACTTCCAGTGCGCCGCGATTCCCACCTCTGCCGTCCGATGCATGTCCCAAGTCCGAATCTGTATCTCATAAAGTGTTCCACCTGGACCAAAGACGGTCGTATGTAGCGATTGATACATGTTGGACTTTGGCGTGGCGATATAGTCCTTGAAGCGCTCGTGGACCGGCGTCCACAGGGTATGAATCAACCCTAAGACGTGATAGCAGTCGCGGATTGTCCTCGTGAGCACCCGAATAGCCAGGAGGTCATAGATCCCCTCATACGGTTTCCGTCGAGAGACCATTTTCTTCTGAATCGACCAGAGGTGCTTAGGCCGACCCGTCATTTCGGCCTCGATACCGGCCTTCTCGAGCTCCCTCTCCAGCGGCTTGGCGATGGCAGCGATCATTCGTTCGCGTTCCTTTCGCTTGGCCTTGACCTGCTTGACCAACGAGCGGTACGCGTCGGGCTCCAGAAACTTGAAAGAAAGATCCTCCAACTCCCACCGGATCTTTGCCATTCCGAATCGATGAGCGAGCGGCGCATAGATATCGCGTGTTTCACTAGCGATCCTGAGCCTCTTCTCCTCTGGCAAGAACTCCAGCGTCCGCATGTTGTGCAAGCGATCAGCGAGTTTGATCATGATGATTCGGAAGTCGCGAGCCATCGAGAGCAAGAGCTTGCGGTAATTCTCGACCTGACGCTCTTCACGGGATCTGAACTTCAGGTGCCCGATCTTGGTCACACCGTCGACGAGCTGCGCGACATCGGCGCCGAAATCGGCTTGAATTTCCTCGATTGTTGTATCGGTGTCCTCGACGACATCGTGCAGCAACGCGGCTGCGATTGTAGGCGAGTCGACCAGATTCAGGTCGATGAGGATGCCCGCTATCTCCGTGGAGTGCGAGATGAATGGATCGCCGGAAAGGCGCTTCTGACCACCGTGAGCGCGCTCTCCAAAATCGTAGGCGCGCTCGATCAGCTTGAGATCTAGCCGCTCCGCATGTGCTTCGAGGGACTCAAGGAAGGAGTCTTTATCCATGGCAGCAGTGTACCCGTTCTCATTTCACCGAGAACTCGACCAGTTTCTCTTGTTCGTTCCAATGCGCCTCGTGGTTTCTAGCCTTCCGGATCTTGATTCCACAAGCATCCAGAAACTGAGCTCCAGAGACGTAGAAGCGTCGGCCCCCTTGTGGGGACGGTCTTAGCTTGTACGTCGCACGAGTCGCTTTGACGCGCGGTCTTATCCCCACCCTCCCAGCTTGTCGGTCGTAGAGAAGCTCGACGAACCCGGCCTTGCCGAACCAGCGCTCACGCACGCCCGGGCTAATCGATAGGTCACCGTTCCTGAGAATCCGAA
>JBFGIA010000036.1:0-20838 GCA_041577935.1 Gemmatimonadota bacterium
CTCCAAGACCAGGCCGCCCCGCTCGAGGAGTTACCCACCCCGCTGAGCATCAAGGAGTATCTCGACCAGTACGTGATCGGCCAAGAGGAGGCGAAGAAAGGCCTCGCTGTAGCCGTGTACAACCATTACAAGCGGATCAACTCGCGGACCGACGATGACGTCGAGATCGAGAAATCGAACATCCTGCTGATCGGTCCCACGGGCGTAGGTAAAACGCTGCTCGCTCAGACTCTGGCCCGTTTTCTCCAGGTGCCATTCACGATCGCCGACGCGACCACGTTGACTGAGGCTGGATACGTCGGTGAGGACGTCGAGAACAGCATCGATCGGTTGTTACAAGCGGCCAACTACAACGTCGCCGACGCTGAGCGTGGGATCATCTACATCGACGAGCTCGATAAGATCGCCCGCAAGAGCGAAAATCCCTCGATCACCCGTGACGTATCCGGCGAGGGTGTCCAACAGGCGCTGCTGAAAATCCTCGAAGGGACGGTCGCCTCGGTGCCGCCACAGGGTGGACGCAAACACCCGCAGCAGGAGTATATCCAAGTCGATACTCGAAACATCCTGTTTGTGTGTGGTGGCGCCTTCGATGGGTTGGACAAGATCATCCAACGACGCACCGATGCTACCGTTATCGGTTTCTCGCGCGCGAGACGGGCTGGTACGTCCCTCGAACAATCGCGCGAGATCATGATTCAGGTCGAGCCGGAAGACCTAATCCACTTTGGCTTGATCCCGGAGCTCGTCGGCCGGCTGCCAGTCATCGGCACGCTCGATCCGTTGGACGTCGAGACGCTGGTCGAGATCCTGCTCAAGCCACGCAACGCCCTACTGAAGCAGTACCAGCGGTTGTTCGAAATGGAGGAAGTCGAGCTGAGCTTCCAACCGGAAGCGATCCAGGCGATCGCCGAGCGGTCTGTCGAGCGCAAGACCGGCGCTCGTGGCTTGCGAGCCGTGGTCGAAGAGACGATGCTCGAGATTATGTTCGAGATCCCGTCCCGTTCAGACATCGAGGAAGTCGTCGTCACCCGCGAGACGATCGTCGACAAGAAACCCCCGATCTACGTGCTCAAGCGCCACTCTGCTGAACCCAGTGCCGCTGACCCCGCTTCCCAGGCACGCGAGGCCTAGCTGATCGACGTTCGCGGCGCGTGGCTGGCGCTGACGGCCGTCGATTCGGACACGAGACCCCCGGAGCCACGACCCGAGGTCGCCTTCGTCGGTCGTTCGAACGTCGGAAAGTCGTCACTGCTGAACGCGCTCGTCCGGCGACGCAGCCTGGCTCGTACCAGTCGGCGGCCGGGCAAGACCCAGACAATCAACTACTACGCGGTCGATCGGTGCTACTTCGTGGACCTGCCGGGTTACGGCTACGCGGCCGTGCCGATCGCCGTTCGCGAGCAGTGGGGTCCAATGATCGAGGGTTATCTAGCGGATAACAGCCGCTTGATGGGCGTCGTCTCGCTGATCGACGGTCGGCGGCCCCCGACCCCGCTGGACCGCGAGATGATCGCTTGGCTCGCCGGGCGCGGCGTGCCGACACTGGTCGTGCTTACAAAAGCCGATAAGGTGGCCCGAGGGCAGAGACGACCACTGCTGACCGAAACGTGCGGTCAGCTTGGCCTGGGCGACGATCAAGTGGTATGGTTTTCAGCCCGTACCGGCGAGGGTCGCGACGACGTCCTCGAAGCGGTATCTCGATTGTTGGCCCCGGAGACCCGATGAATCGCGAGCTGATTCTGACTCTGATCGCTGTTGTTGGGCTGGCCTCATGCGCCACCGCGCAGCAAGAGGTCCCGCCTACCGACGACGCGAAACCGCCGGCCGATTCCGCCGCCGCGACCGACGAGACGACCCCCGAAGGCGACCCTCCCTCTGTCGGCGGTAAGCGCAGCGCGAGCACGCTCTCGTGGGAGGAGTTGAGTGTACGGCTGGTCGGCCGAGAGACGAGCCAGGGTCTACAGATTGACGTCACGACACTCAATGACGATGCCATCGTCCTGGCGGCTGAAGACATATACGCCCACCTGGCCGATCTAAAGCGGCGCATCCCTGCTGCCCACGGTTTGCGCGCTGAAGATGTCGAAGAGATGACCCCGCTGCTGGTGGCCTTCACCGGTTTTGAGAAAGAGATCAGTTTTGATCCCAGTCGACTGATCATCCTCAGCGAGGGATCGACGTTCTACCCGCGCCATGTTCTGCCCGTCAGCCCCAACTTCGATCGTCGGCTGGTTGGTTTGTACGAGACGGTATACGGGATCTACCTGTTCAAGCCCGGCATAGACTTCTTCGCGAACCTCGAGTTCCAGTACGCCACCCTATCGTCTGGCGCGTCGTGGCTTTCACTCGTGAGGCGCGTGCAAAGGGCGAAGGCCCGTCAGTAAGCCGAATCGTGGGGATGAGTCGACCGGACCGCGTCGTCGTTACTGGGGCCGGACGGGGCCTGGGACTTGAGTTCACCCGTCAATGGGTCGACGCCGGCGATCAAGTCATCGCACTGGCCCGCAACTCCGCCGCCTCCGAGGGTCTCGCTGATCTAACCCGGCGAGCCGGTCGGCAACTGATCATCGCCGAGTGCGACGTCGGCGACGACACCTCCGTGGAAGCCGCCGCACAAACGATTGGCGATCAGGTCGACGGCCTGGAGATCGTCGTGAATAACGCTGGCGAGCGGGGCCAAACGGAGGACTTGGAGTCGCTTGACCTCGATACCGTCCTACGCGTCTTCAACACGAATACGCTTGGGTCACTGCGAATGAGTCGCGCGTTGCTTCCACTGCTTCGCTCCGGCCGCGGCAGACCACCGCGGATTATCCATCTGAGCTCGCTCATGGGCTCAATCGCCGACAACCAGAGCGGCGGGTCGTATGCCTACCGGATCTCAAAGGCGGGGCTCAACATGGCCTGTCGCACGTTGGCTTACGACTTGGCGCGTTACGGTGTCGCGACGGCCACAATGCACCCGGGGTGGGTGCAGACCCGGATGGGCGGGTCCGCCGCGCCCCTCACAGCCGAATCCGCCGTGTGTGACATGATCGGTACGATACAGCGGCTCTCCATCGATCAGAACGGTCAATTCCTCGATCGTCACGGTGAGCCCCTGCCATTCTGACTGCCGAGGCTACGAGAGCCCGTATTTCTTGAGTTTTCGGTACAGAGTCCGTTCGCCGATGCCGAGAATCTCGGCCGCCCGGCGCCGGTTACCGTCGACGACCGCCAGCGTGCGTTCGATCGCCAAGCGCTCGATTTCATCGAGGCTGACCCCAACTGTCAGCAGTTCGCCTTCGGTCACAGAGGATGTTTCGCGGGCGTCATTGGCCTCGCCGATTGGAACCGCTCGGACTTCGTTCCTGATATCGTCGCCTTCTGTTTCGACCTCCACTGCTCGGACCCATGACACCCCCCGATCGCCTCCCTCGAGCAACTCACGGATCTCCCGATACTCACTCCGCAACGCGTCGAGCTCACCCTTCAGGTCGCGATACAGGTACCCCAGGAGCGCCTCGATTCGAGCCCCGGAGACACCCCCATCAACGACATCCTCACCTAGTGGCATCGGCAGCAACCGCTCTGGATTTGCCCGAGCGTATATCTCTTCTGGAATGTCACGCGCGCGGATTTTCGATCCAGGAGTCAACACAAGCATGCTCTCGACCAAGTTTCTCAGCTCACGGACATTGCCAGGCCAGTCATAGTTCTTGAGGACGGACATCGCTTCGTCGGTGATGCCCACAAACTGGCGATCATTCTGCGTACAGAACTCTTGTACGAAATGGTGGATGAGAAGAGGAATGTCATCCCGCCGCTCACGGAGCGGGGGCATGCGCACGTTTAGGACATTCAATCGATAGTACAGATCGCGTCGGAACTCGCCCGCCTCAACCGCCGACTCGAGATCGCGGTTGGTTGAGGCGAGAACCCGCACGTCCACCCGGATGGGTGTCGATCCGCCGACCCGCATGAACTCGCGTTCCTCGAGGACACGGAGCAGCTTGACCTGAGTCGAGAGCGGCATCTCACCGACTTCGTCTAGCAACAGCGTGCCCCGATCGGCGATCTCGAAATGACCCTTCCGAAGGCTGGTGGCGCCCGTAAAGGCCCCCTTCTCGTGACCGAACAGCTCTGATTCGAGAAGGCTTTCTGTCAATGCGGCGCAGTTGACGGCGATGAATGGCTTGCTGGCGCGTGTCGACAGATCGTGAATCGCTCTTGCGATCAATTCCTTCCCGGTGCCGCTCTCGCCTTCGATCAGCACGGTTGAATGGACCGGGGCATATTGGGAGACTCGCTCAAGAACCAGCTTGATCGCTTCTGATCGCCCGATGATGTGCGTCTTTCCAACCAACTCCTCGCGCGCGATCAGACGGCGCGCGACGAGCGTCAGCTCGTTCGCATCAAACGGCTTCTTGAGGACTTCGTCAATCCCCTGGTCGCGGCGCCGCTCTATGCGCTCGAACTCGGCATCATTGGCCAGCGCAAGCACACCAACCGGTCGGGCGGCGTCGTCGATTTCTCGCAGAAACTCTCGCGTCGCGCGCTCGGAGATTCCGCCGGTGAGCACGATGAGTGTCACTCGACTATCGCTAAACACTCGCTCCCGGATCTCCTTTATGGAATCCACGACCTGCACGTCGAGCCCAGCCATCGCGAGTGTGTGTTCGGCGCGAATCGCGTACTCAGGGTCGTAGCGACTGACCAAAACAGCAGCCGGAATCGTCGCGCCCGGACTCATGGCCGATCAGCCGCCCGGTGTTCCGCCTGACCGATGGGTAGCTCCGTTAGCAAGGCGACGGCGTGATCGAGAACCGGCGACAGGGTCTCAAACGTGGTGCGCGCGCCGCGTGGGCTTCCCGGAAGGTTGACGATCAGGGTTTGGCCGCGAATGGCGCTCGTCGCCCGGGATAGCATCGCGTGAGGCGTCTGAGCGAGCGATCCGGCGCGTAGCGCTTCTGCAATACCGGGCACCTCGCGGTCGGCGATCTGACGGGTGGCGTCGGGTGTCACATCACGCGCTGCCAAGCCCGTTCCGCCCGACGTCAGTATCAACTGGATCCGATCGTCGTTAGCCAGCCGAGTCAAGGTCTCGGCGATCGCGTCAACCTCGTCGGCGCTAACCTCACATGCCCTGATCTTCCAACCGGCTTCCTCGAGGCATGCGACGAGCGCGGGACCGCTAACGTCGGCCTGGACCCCAGCTGCCACCCGGTCGCTGACCACCAGGACCGCTGCTCCCCTGTGTTGTGCCATTTCGGCAGACATTTGCGGCAAGATACGTCGGCCTGCCAGGGGCGCCAAACGCAGGGGGTCGCACTGGCGACGCGTGGAGTGTTAGCGGGTCCAGACTCCTAGGCGCTGCTGGCGGGCAGTTGATTCGGCGGCTCGCAATCGGGCGCTATGGCGCCGGTTGACGACGCTCGGCTTGAGAAAAGCGTAGCCCTGTCGAACGAGCATCTCGTTGACCATTCGACCGTCGGCGAGGAAGACGTACGCCAGCAACCGGCCCCTACTATCCCGCGACTCCTCATCGAACTCCAACCGGATCTCGGAGCCGGTCGGCAACAAGGTCGCCAGGGCATTCCTCGCCAGCGTGCCAAATGGGCCCCGCTCGGGCGAGTCCACGAGCAACAAGCGGATGCGCTCGCCATTCCGACAGTTGAGCGTATCGCCGTCGAGTACGAAAGCCACGGTGCACGTTTCCGTTTGGGCCTCAACGGGATCGGCCCAACCCGCGAGCAGTGTCAAGAGCGCAATCAGAACAAACCCGCAGGCGTGATGGAGCATCGACCGGGTCATCTTGTTTCAGCTGGTGAGCGACGCGCCCGCCCACGTGACAGGACGTATCCCCACGCCCCATACGCGAAGGCCAAGCAAGCATAAAGGTAATAGAACCAGTGTAACGGTATCGCCTTCATAGTGAATACGACCCCACGCTGCCGTGCAAAGTAAATGTACAGGTCCCGATTCAGAACCAACAACCCGAGTGCCGATATGCCCGCCAACAAAATCGCGGCTGGTCTCACAAAAGCGATCAGCGCACCACCCACCGCGAGCCACGCCAGCACGGCACTTACCCGCTGCGACCATCGAAGGTTCAGCGCGGTGTCTACCCGGCCACGGTCGAGCATCAGACGCGTCCAGGGGACACCACGATCGAAGATATCTGAACGCATGAGCTGATCAAAAGTCCAAGCTTTCAAGTGCTTGACCCTGACTTCCTTGCACAACCGGATTGTAAAGCCGGCATCTCGCAGCCGGTAACCCAGCTCGATATCTTCTATGCTTGGCCGCGGGAATTGTTCCTCATCGAAGCCACCGATCGTGACGAAAACGGTCCGCCGAATGACCCCGCAACCGGCCCAGAAAGTCGTCGCGTCTTCACCCCCCTGTTGATGGGTGTACGAGTGAAACAAGTTCTTAAACTGGGCGATAAGGTTCTGCGCGGCTGGGGCGTCGTCGTAACACCCGAACAACGCGTCGACGCTGGGTTCCGCCTGGAGAACGGCGGCGGCCTCATCGAGGGTTTCGGAATGCACTTGGCAGTCGGCATCGACGAAAAACAAGTACTCTCCAGACGCTTGCTCAGCTCCCAGGTTCCTAGCCGCTCCCGGGCCTCGTGCACGATCAACGGAGATCACCTCCGCCCCGCGCTGCCGCGCCAGCTCTGCCGAACCGTCGGTCGACCCATCGTCGACGACGATCAACTCGAGGTTGGACCATCGAGATCGATCGAATGCATCCAGGCAGCGCTCGAAGTCCGAGCCCCCGTTGTGAACTGGCACGATCACGGAGAAGTATGGCGGGTTCATTCCAATCCGCGAGAAACTACTGAGCTCGTCTCTTGGGCGCAGGCTTTGGCGCATGACGAGACCTAAGCCGGCGGAAACACTTTCGGGCCGTTCGAGCGTCGGACAGCAGACGGTGTCCGGAGCGGTCAAAATATTTCTCGCCCAAGGCCTGATGGTCCCGACGGGGCTGGCCACCGTTGCATTCCTCACCCGAGCGCTGGGGCCAGAAGGCTATGGCGTATACGCGCTCGCCGTAACGCTTGTCATGACGATCGAGTGGACGATCGCTCATGCGCTGTCCCGAGCCACAATCCGCCTTGTCGGTAGTAGCGAGGACTGGAAACCGATCGCGACCCGAGTGTTGCAGATCTACTTCACCGTCAGCCTGGCGGTGGCAATCGGGCTCTGGGTCTTAGCGCCCGCGGTGGCCGCTTTTCTAGATGAACCGCGGTTGATCTCCCCTCTGCGGCTGCTAACGATCGATGTCCCTCTTTTGGTTATGGGGTTCGGCCACCAGGTCATCCTGACTGGACGTGGACGATTCGGACAACGCGCGCTGGCGATCGCTGCGCGTTGGGTTGCACGGCTGGCGCTGATCGTTCTATTGGTCAGCCTGGGCCTTTCGATCAACGGCGCTATTCTCGGCACCATCGGCGCGTCGCTTGTCGAGCTCGTCGTCGCAATGCGCTACGATCGACCGGCACTATTCCGCCGCGTCCATGCGCCGGTGCGAGCACTCTACGTTTACGCGCTTCCGCTGTTTCTGTTGAGTCTCAGCTTGCGCTTTATTCAGCAGATCGATCTGATCGCGTTCAAAGCGCTCGGCGGAGCTACCGCGATGGCTGGTGTTTTCGCGGGTGCACGTAACCTAGCGCTCATGGCAGCCCTCTTCTCGATGGCCTTCTCGCCGCTGCTCTTGTCTACACTGAGTCGACTCGTCGGCATTGGTGATCTCGAGCACGCGCGCGACATGGGTCGTGATGCGCTTCGTTTCCCGTTTCTCCTGCTGCCGCTGATCGGAATCGCAGTCGGCGCATCGCTCGAAATCACCGTATTCGCTTTGGGGATTGAATTCGAGGCCGCTGCGCCTCTACTCGAGCGGCTCGTCGTCGCCGGTGTTGCAATGACGTTGTTCGGGGTCTGCTCTTCGATCCTGACCGCTGCTGGCAAGCCCCACTGGACGTTTAGGTTGATCGGTCCACTGGCGCCGATCACTGTCGTCGGCCACTTGATTGCAGTGCCCCGATGGGGCGCGCTCGGTGCCGCCACAGTCACCGCCTCGGTGTCGGTTGCTGCTGCAGTGTTGGGCGTCTTTGCGGTCGGCAAATTGTGGCGGATCTGGCCACCGCTTGGTTCGATTCTGCGCGGTGTCGCGCTCGCCCTGGGGACCTACGCAGCGGCCCGTTGGTGGGTTACGTCCGGCTGGCTGATCGTCATCAAGCTGAGCCTGATCTCGATCACGATTCCGGCCGTGTTGTGGCTCAGCGGCGAGTTCAATGTACGCGAGAGGCAGCTCTTGCGCTCAGTGCTGTTGCGACCCTGGGAGGACGGTCCGGGCTCGACTTTCGAAGCCCCCTAACGGTTTGCGATCGCTACCCCCGATCGGCGAAGCGATTGTACAGTCGGGCCAATGACCACCCGACGGCCGACCCCACCAGCGCACCGTAGCCAAAACCGATCACCGACCCAGGCCAAGTCACCGAGTAACCCGGGAAGTAGTTGCGCAGCAAGCCCAGTGTCGGTCCGATCTCAGGTCCTCCACGAATGAGCAGCCAGACAGTGGCCAGAAAGAGCACCAAACCACCCAACACGCCAAACACGATCGCCATGGCACCAGCGCGCATGCGCGCCACCGCAGCCTGAACCAGTGCTCGCTCTTCGTCGGTAACACCTCGGGTCATTCGCCTTACTCCAGATTCAGCGGGTCGATTGTACCAGCGACTTCGAGCTCACTTTCGAGAATCGTCTCTTCCCACCCAATGATCAAATTGATCAGCCAGGCGACCCCAAAACCGACGACGAAACCAAATACCCCGGCGCTGATCAATCCCAGCACCGCTCCGCCCCAACTGACCTCGTAGCCGAGCAGATACTGACCGACGAGCGCGAGCATCTCTGTCGAATCGCGTTCGGCACGTAGAACAACCCAAGCCGTGGTCAGGAACAACGCGACCCCACTCACGATGGCGACTGCCATCCCAAGGGCTAGCCGGTCGTAGCGGGCGAAGGCTGCTGCCAAGACGTCCTCGAGAGTCTCCTCGGCGGCAATCGACGGCGTCAACCGACCCGCAACCAGCGTCCTCTTCTCAACCTCTACGCGCTTCTCCTCGTGATACTCACCCTCGACGTTCACCGACCACACGTCATAGTCTGCACCGTCAATGTTCCGCGCCGCATAGATCCCGGTCACCATCGAGTGATCCTGGTTGTTGTAACGATGTTGGCCGTTGCGCCCGATGAGATGGAGGTTGGTTAACCCGTCGGTGTAGCGACGCACCGTTGCCAATGCCTCCCTGTAGTCTGAATCGTACACCGGGTACGCTTTCGGCATGCGGACCACTGTCCCGTCGATCAGAGTGTCTGGACGGATCAACCCTAGCCGGATCATCTCGGCCTCACCCAGCTCAATAAGCTGCTCGTCTGCGGCAGACCAAAGCTCGTCTCCCTCGTTGACAAAGTACTCCAGTCCCAGCGAAGTAGTGTTCGGGTCTGGAACCATTTCTGGGCTCCAGTTCTTGAAGTTCTGAACTCGGCCAACCTTGACGTCTGGCGAGTGGATATAGATCCAGTTATCGGGAAAGACCTCCGCGTCGCGAACGATCAGAACGACAGTTAGGAAATCACGATAACGCAGCTTTGCCGCCGCCTCTGAAACCGGTTCTGGCGCTGGGGGATCCAGCGAGCGAATGAGTCGACGAGCTGGCATTGTGGACACAAAATGATCAGCCGATACACGCTCGATCTCGCCGTTGCCAAATCGAACCGTCGCCGCTTCGACTCGACCATCTCGATGGTGAAGGTTGGACACCTCTGCCTCGAGATGTGTCTTCACCCCGCGAGCCTCAAGCCGTTCGCACCATCGCTCCCACATCATACCTGGACCGAGACGCGGGTATTGAAACTCGTCGATCAACGTTGTGATCACCGAGCCTCTTTTCTTCCCCCCCAGGAGCGCGTGTCTGATCGCCTGAGTCAAGTTCAAGTTCTTGATACGCTGGGCGGCCCAATCAGCGCCGATTTCGCTGCACGGAATACCCCACACCTTCTCGGTATAGGTTTCGAAGAAGATCTCGTACAGACGGCGACCGAATCGATTCACGACCCAGTCCTCGAACGTTCGCTCGTCGGTGTTGGGCATCCCTCGTGCCCTCAGATAGCTGGCGACGATGCGGATCGATTCGATCAGCCCTAGACCGCGGAGGGCGTTCCCGGGCCTCAGCGGGTAGTCAAAGAACCGATCGCGGTAATAGATCCGTGAAAGGCGAGGTCGGACGAGGAAATCGTCCCCCATCACTTCTTCCCACAGTGTCTGCACCGTGTCGACCTTGGTGAAGAACCGATGACCGCCGATGTCGAACCGATAGCCGCGATAACTCACTGTGCGGGCGATGCCGCCGACTTGATCGTCTTTTTCGAATACGATGGCTTCGTGTCCGAGCTCAGCGAGTTCGTGTGCGGTTGTGAGTCCACCGGGACCCGCGCCTATGACAACGACTCGCTCGCTCAACGGGGGATGAACCGGCTAGCGTTCACCGGTTGAGCGAACCGCCACCGTAGAAGGGCGGTTTAACGACCTCTCCCGCGATCTCTTTCCCGCGGATCACAACCGCCAGGGTGGTGCCCGCTTTGGTGTGTTCGGTTGGCAGGTAGCAAGTACCAATGCCATAACCGAGTGACGTGCTCATCGCTCCGCTGCAAACCTCGGAGATCTCGGTTCCATTCACCGCGACAGGATAACCGGTGCGTGGTATACCCCGTTCGATGAGCCGAAAACCAACCAAACGACGTCTTGGCCCGGAGTCGGCGATCTCCTTAAGACGGTCGCGACCTATGAAATCGCCTTTATCGAGCTTGACGATCCACCCGAGTGCCGCTTCGTAGGGGTTAACCGTCTCGTCGATGTCGCTGCCGTACAGGGCGTAGCGCATCTCCAGCCGCAGCGTATCGCGGGCCGCCAACCCACAGGGCAGCAGGCCAACGCCTCCGCCAGCCTCCATCAACGCCTGCCACACCACCGCCGATCCCTCCCGATCGAAATAAAGCTCGTAGCCCAGCTCTCCCGTATACCCGGTGCGACTCACGATCGCCGGCACGGAAGCTACCGACCCGTTGCGCTTCCAGTAGAACTCGAGCTCCTCGAGTGCGACATCGGTTACCGCGGCCATCACCCGCCTCGCCTCGGGACCCTGCACGGCAAGCAGCGAGGTGCTTTCCGACTCGTCGGCAAGCGTCACGTTAGACGGAAGGTGACGACCTATATGTGCCCAATCTTTGGCGATGTTCGAAGCGTTGACAACCATCATGTACCGGTTGTCGTCAAGCCGATAGACGACGCAGTCGTCGATGATTCCACCGTCCTCATTGACCATCGCAGAGTATTGCGCCTGGTCGACGGACAATGCTGACACATCATTTACGGTCACCCCCTGCACCGCTTCCAGCGCATCCGGGCCGCCGAAGATGAACTCTCCCATATGACTGACGTCGAAAACCCCAGCGCGCTCCCTCACCGCCCGATGCTCCTCGGTGATCGAGGTGTACTGGATTGGCATCAGAAACCCGGCAAACGGGACCATCCGCGCGCCTAACCGCTCATGGATATCGGTGAGCCCGGTTCGTTTCAGATCGGCCGGCACCTAGAGGATGTACTTGCGAAGGTCTTTGTCTTCCACGATCTCCCCCAACCTCTTCTGTACCGCATCCGCATCAATCGCAACCCGTTCTGCTCCGGCGTCGGGAACATCAAACAGGATGTCGTCGAGAAGACTGGTCATCACAGTGTGGAGGCGGCGGGCGCCGATGTTCTCCATCTGATCATTGACCTCGGCCGCGATGCGAGCGATCTCCCGGATAGCGTCCCCACTGAAAGACAGCTGAACGCCCTCCGTCTTGAGCAATGCCTCATACTGGAGGGTCAACGCGTTCTTGGGCTCGGTCAGGATGCGTTCGAAATCCCCCGCCGTTAGGCTGCTCAGCTCGACCCGTATCGGGAAGCGCCCCTGCATCTCAGGGATCAGGTCGCTGGGTTTCGAAACGTGAAACGCACCCGCCGCGACAAACAGGATGTGGTCGGTTCGAATCAGCCCGTACTTGGTCTGCACGTTGGATCCTTCTACGATCGGCAGTAGATCTCGCTGTACCCCTTCGCGCGAGACATCCGGTGCACCGGTGATCTTCTCGCCCGCGATCTTGTCGATCTCATCGAGAAATACAATTCCCGAGTTTTCGGTCCGATAGATCGCCTCGTTCACGACTTCATCCATGTCGATCAGCTTGTTGAGCTCTTCCTGGAGCAGAATCCGCCGCGCTTCGGCAACAGTCACCTTTCTGCGCTTTGTTCGCTTGGGCAGCATCTCTTCGAGCATTTCACTCACGTTGACGTCCATCTCTTCAAAACCCATCGGCGAGAGGATCTCGACGAACGGGAGCCGACTCGACGTGGTTTCGACTTCTACTTGTCGTTCTTCGAGCTTTCCGTCAGCCAGCAATCCACGCAGCTTGTCGCGAGACCGCTCTCGCTGGACGCGGGGATCATCGGGGTGTGCCCCCTCTGACTCGCGCGCGACCCCGGCGGGGTCGACCAGATAGCGGTGCCCGCCGTCGACCTCCTCAGCGCTCCTCAACGGGGGTAGCAGCAAGTCCAACAGCCGCTCCTCGACACTCGATTCGGCCTGTTCGTAGACTTCGTCTTCCCAATCTTGACGGACCATGTTCACCGAGATCTCTACTAGGTCACGGATCATCGACTCGACGTCTCGGCCCACGTACCCGACCTCCGTGAACTTCGACGCCTCGACCTTGATGAAAGGCGCATCAGCAAGACGCGCCAACCGACGCGAGATCTCGGTCTTCCCGACACCGGTGGGGCCGATCATGATGATATTGTTGGGCAAGATCTCGTCGCGCAGGTCGTCTTCAACGCGCAAGCGCCGCCAGCGATTGCGAAGCGCGATCGCGACCGCACGTTTGGCATCGTCCTGACCGACGATGTACTTGTCGAGCTCAGCGACAATCTCCCGAGGCGTCAGTGTGGAATAGGGATCTGCGTCGTCGTCTACCGCCGGCTGCGATGTTCTGACGGTTGCGGTTCCAGTCTCGTCTCGACCGTCATCACTCATTGTTTTCTAGCTCCAGAATCGTCAGTTCAGTATTGGTGTAGATACAAATCTCGGCGGCGATCTGGAGCCCCCGCTCGACGATCTGCCGAGCGCCTAGCTCGGAGTCGTTCGCCAGTGCACGCGCAGCGGCCAACGCATAGGGGCCGCCCGCGCCGATGGCCAGGATCCCGTCGTCGGGCTCGATGACGTCCCCGTTACCCGATACGAGCAGACTGTGCTCTTTATCACAGACCGCCAGCATCGCTTCCAGTCGCCTCAAGATCTTGTCCGAACGCCATTCCTTCGCCAGCTCGACTGTGGCGCGCGGTAGGTTTGTCGGGTAACGCTCGATCTTCTCTTCAAACTTCTCAAACAAAGTGAGTGCGTCCGCGGCGGCGCCGGCAAACCCGGCCACGATCGACCCACTCTTGAGATGCCGGACCTTTGACGATCGACTCTTCACCACTGTATCGCCAAAGGTGATCTGGCCGTCACCTCCAAGCGCAACGGCTCCGTCCTTGCGAACGCCGAGAATTGTGGTTGCTTGCATACGCGAGCCTCTCATGCGCGAGGATGAGCTAAGTCGTAGGCCGTTTTGATCCGTTCGCGCGATAAATGTGTGTACAGCTGAGTAGTCGAAAGAGAAGCGTGGCCCAGGAGTTCCTTGACTGCCATGATGTCGGCCCCACGATCGAGGAGATGAGTAGCGAATGAATGCCGGAGCGTGTGAGTTGACACTCCCTCCCGCTCGGCAATTGTTTCCAAAGCCCTCTTCACCACGCGCTGAATCTGGCGCACCGATAGTGGGCGACCAGTTCGGCCTACAAAAACCCGGTCCGTCGTTTCTGCGAGTGCGTCTTTATCTAACTCACGTCGGTACTGCACGAGCGCTTTCAGTGCCGGACCAGTGATCGGCACCCGACGCTCCTTGTCGCCCTTACCGATGACGCGGACCATCTTGGACCCAGTATCAACGTCCGCCCAGGTCAACCCGGCCAGCTCGCTGACCCTGAGGCCAGCTCCGTAGGCGACTTCCAAAAGCGCTGCCAGGCGACGCCCAAAAAACCCCTCCACATCGGCGTATCTCTCCAGCGCCCGGTCCAAAGTGTCGGCACTCAACACCTCCGGCAGATTTCGATGCTGCCGCGGAACCCCGACTTGTTGAGCAGGATTCGTTTCTGCCCAACCTTCACGACAAGCGTGACGGAAGAAACTTCGCACAGCTGCCAGTCGCCTTGCGATCGTCCGTCGAACCAAGCCACGGTCTGCACAGTATCCTAGGAACGCCCGAACATCGTCCGGTCTAACCGTATTCAAGTCGATCTCCGACGTGCCCAAGTGGTCGGCTAAAAAAGCGGACCAATCCGCGAGATCCCGGCGGTACGCGGCGATCGTGTTGGGGCTGTAGCGGCGAACAGCACCGAGGTAGTCGAGGTGGTCGGCGATGCGCGCTTCGAGCGATCCGCCTACGGACTTCAAGCCGCCTCGACCAACGTCGGTACCGCGGCCTTGCTCCACTCTTCCATCCGATCGATTGCCCGCGCAGCTTGCGCTCGGCGCCGCGCCCGTTTGTCCCGCACGCGATGATCGAGTGCGGGCAGCAGTCCGAAGTTGGCGTTCATAGGCTGGAAGTTGGTTGGATCGGCGGTTTGAAGGTAGTGGCAAAGCGCACCGGCCATCGTTTCCCGGGGGGGCAACTCTGGTGAAGCCCCGCCCACGACTCGGACCGCATTCCAACCGGCCAGAAGCCCGCTTAGGATGGACTCGACATATCCTTCAACCCCAGTCAACTGTCCCGCGAAGAAGAGCCGAGGCCACTTTTGGTTGGCTGGCCTTCCATACGGATCCAGTGCAACTGGGTGTTGCAGAAACGTGTTGCGATGAACCTGGCCGTGGCGCAGAAACTCGGCTCGGGAGAGCGCTGGCACGATTCCAAACACGCGCTTTTGTTCGCCGTACTTCATCCGCGTCTGGCAGCCAACCAAATTATGCATCGTACCTTGGCGATTCTCGCGTCTCAGCTGCAACACCGCGTGCGGTCGCCGACCGGTTACGGGATCGATCAAGCCAACCGGTTTCAGCGGTCCAAAGCGGAGCGTATCAGGCCCTCGCCGCGCCATTTCTTCGATCGGCAAGCAACCCTCAAAAAACATGACCTCACGTTCAAAATCTTTCAGCGGATACAACTCGGCGTTCAACAGTGCGGCGATGAAAGCCGCGTATTCAGCCTCCGTCAACGGACAGTTGAGGTAATCGTCGTCGCCTTTGCCATAACGCGATGCAGCCCAGAAACAGCCCGGCACGAGTGAATCGCGCGATACGATCGGACTGATGGCATCGAAAAACGCCAGATTGCCCGCACCAAGTGTGACCTCGATCTCGCGTGCTAGACTGTCCGACGTCAGCGGGCCAGTAGCGACGATCGTCGGTTGATCAAGGTCGAGGGCGGTTCGTTCCTCCCGCACCACGGTAACCAGCGGTTCGGCTTCGATCAGCCGCGTAACTCGATCAGCAAAGCGCACGCGATCGACCCCGAGCGCGGTCCCAGCGGGCACCTGGGCCTCGAGAGCCGCAGCTAAAAGTCGGCTTCCGAGCTGCTCTAGCTCGGCTTTGAGAACACCATGGGCGGTCGCGACATCGAGCGATTTGAAGGAGTTCGAACAGACGAGTTCGGCCAACAGATCCGTGTGGTGCGCGGGCGTCGCCACCACCGGCCGCATCTCGTAGAGAATGGCGGAAACACCAAACCGAGCGCACTGCAGAGCGGCTTCGGTGCCTGCTAGACCACCACCGATAATGATGACCCGCTTCAACCGCGGGTCGACCCGGCCGGCTCCGTGCCTGGCGCCGGTTCCGGCACCTCGGACTTGCACTTTGGACATCTAAGCCCGGTGACGCCATCGCTATCGCGCCACGCCTCAGCCACTTCATGACCGCATTCTGGACACTCAACCGTCCGGGGTGCACCATTCTGGGTGTAGTCGCAGTCCGGGTATCGGTTGCAGCCATAGAACCGTCGCGCTCCACGACCTCGACCGCTACGACGTTCCGCCAACTCACCTTCACCGCACTGCGGACATTTGACACCCGTCGGCAGAGACTCTGTGTGTCGACACTTCGGGTATTTCGAGCACCCGATGAAGGCGCCGAAGCGCCCGGTCTTGATCGCCAACTCGCCTTCGCCACATTTGGGGCACACGCGGTCGAGCTTCTCGCCGGCCGCCTGCGCCCGCTGTCGAGTTGCCAACGCCGCCTCCGGGTTGTCCCCGATGTTCATCGTGAAATCGCAATCCGGGTAGTTCGCGCACCCGACAAACGGGCCCCGTCGACCCCGCTTGATGACCAACTCACCGGCATCGACCGGACACGGATCATCAGGAGGCTCGGGGCCGAGCTCAGGAATCGGTTGCGTACCGCGGCATTCCGGATACTCGCGACACCCCCAGAACGGCCCGAAACGGTTCCACTTGAGCCCCATCGCACCGTGCGCCTCGTCTTTCGGACAATTGGGCGGTTCCAAGTCGTTCCAACTGTCATTCCCGTTCCCGGCCTTCTCGGCGATCGTGGTTACGCGATCGATGTCTTCCCTGAGCGGACGCCAGAGATCCTCGACGACGTCCCGCCAGGCAAGCTCCCCCTCCTCGATCTTATCGAGCTCTTCCTCCATACCGCGGGTAAAACCGACCTCGAAAATGTCGTCAAAATGGTGCACCAGATATCTGAGCACGAAGCGCCCGAGCACAGTTGGGCGAATCCGGCGGTCGTGCCGTTCCGCGTAGTTGCGCTCGAACAAACGTGAGATGATGGTCGCGTATGTGCTTGGCCGTCCTATACCTTGCGCCTCGAGCTCCTTGACGAGGGTCGCCTCGCTGTAACGCGCCGGGGGCTGGGTCTCCTTTGCGTCACTGACGACCTCGAGTGCGGTAAGAACCTCCCCCTCCCCAATCGACGGGAGCAGGACATCGTCTCCAGCCTCGCCACGTTTACCGGCCCGCCGATAGGCTTCGATAAAACCCGGAAACGTGAGCACCGAGCCTGAAGCGCGGAACTCCAGATCCCCATCCACGATGAAATCAACCGTCGTCCTGTCGTAGCGCGCGACTTCCATCTGCGATGCCACGAAGCGCAACCATATCAGCTCATAGAGTCGAGATAGGTCACGACCATCCTTCATCTTTTCGAGAGTCGCCTGTATCGCCTCCGGTGCGTGCATCGATGTCGGGCGGATCGCCTCGTGCGCACCCTGCGCACTCGCGGCGCTCTTGTAGTGCTTCGGCTTGTCGGGACAGAACTGCGTGCCGTAACGCTGACCGATGAACTCTCGCACCTCGCTCAGCGCCGCATCGGACACACGAGTGGAGTCAGTCCGCATATACGTGATGAGCCCCGCGGTCTGGCCCTCGATCTCGATGCCTTCATACAGCCGCTGGGCCAAGGACATCGTGCGACGGGCACTGAGCCCCAATCGACGAGACGCCTCCTGCTGAAGCGTCGACGTCGTGAACGGCGGAGGCGCTGAACGGCGACGTTCTTTGCGCTCAACTGAGCTGGCCTTCCACTCGCTCTGGGAAGCGCGCTCGACGACTCCGGCTGCCGCCTCTTCGCTATCGAGGGCTGGCGCGCGAAAGTTCTCGTCGTGGGGCTGTCCGCGCGGGATGACCGCCACGCCGGCCACCCTCTGCAGGTCGGCCTGGAAGGTGTCCGGTCGCTGATCGCCAGGTGACTCGAGCCTCGCCTTGACTCGCCAGTACTCCACCTTCTGAAAGCTCTCGATCGCCGCCTCGCGTTCACACACCAGACGAAGCGCGACGGTTTGGACCCGACCGGCCGACAACCCCGGGTAGAACGGCGTCGTCAACAACGGGCTGATCTTGTAGCCGACCAATCGATCCAAGATGCGTCGCGCCTGTTGCGCGTCGACCTTACGACTATCGATACGCCCGGAATTCTCGATCGCGCCCTTCACGGCCGCAGGCGTGACTTCGTAGAACAGGGCCCGGCGAATGTTCTCGGGAGGAATGCCGAGCTCGTCGACGATGTGCCAGGCGATCGCCTCGCCCTCCCGATCGGGGTCGGTGGCGACGTACACCGCCGCGGCATTCTTGGCCGCCTTGCCGATCTGATTCAAGACTTTGCGTTTGCCGCGGATCACTTTGTAGGTCGGCGCGAACCCGTTCGCCGGATCAACGCCCAGCTCCTTGGGCGGCAGGTCACGGACGTGGCCCACCGAGGCTTCCACCCGGTACTCCTTCCCTAAGTACCCACCGATCGCCCGAGCTTTGGCTGGCGACTCGACGATGACCACATTTAGGCTGCTTTGCGGCTTTCTTGTTTTCTTCTTGGCACTCATGGCGCGCGTAATATGGCATGCGGTTCCAACCGGCGCCCACCAGGATCACGGGGCTAAGTGCCTTCGGGGCACCCGCTTCGGGTGCCCCGACTGCACCTAGATCCGTTTTGGCCTCTCGGTAGCCGCGGCTGGGCACCGATCAACCGCCGCCGCCGTCCCCCTCCTCCGGTGGTGGCACCAACACCTGGCCGGTGACGACAAACTCGACGGCGTTCGTTCCGGTGGCGATCGCCACCGCCGCGTTGCGGCCCTCGGTTACCGCCAGCAGTCGGCTCTGGGCGAGCCCATTACCATCGGTGAAGCTCGTCGACGCGGTTAGGAAACCACCGCCATCGGATATCAGCCACGTGACGGCGACGCCTGAGACGGGGTTGCCAAACTCGTCCACGGCCTGAACCACGAACGGGTTTGGATCACGCCCTTGAAAATCAGGACTCCCCGGTTGGTGAAGGGTATCGATGATCGCCGTCTGGTTGTTCCCAGCCACGATGACAAGCTGAGCCGGACCGAGCGCGGTGGCGGTCGCACTGAACGTCTGGCTCGTGGTCGTCTGCGCGCCCGCAGGTCCAACCAGAGTCCGAGCGGTTACCGAGTGGGCACCCGGCGTGGTCCCCAACCTCAGGTAGGCGCGAGCCATGCCACCGCCGTCGGTGTTGACCGTTACCTCGCCAGCTGCCGGCCCGTCGGGCGCAACCATGACCGCAGCCGACGCTCCCTGTGATTGCTCCAGCGTGAACGTCACCGAATGACCGCCGACTGGGAACCCATCCGGGCTATCGACCCGCACCACAAGCGGTAACGGGAGCTCACTCCCGGCCGCGCCGGATTGATTGTCGCCGCTCACGCGCGTCATCACGGCGGCCTCCGCCGGGTCACTGAGCACCTGGATCGTGAACTGAACCCGGCCGATCCCCCCTGGCCGCTCCGCCCGCGCCTCGATGATCGTCATCCCAGCCAGCGCTGGACGAAAAGTCACTTCTGTGAACCCCTGGTCATCGGTCAATGTGCTGTCCGACGAAAACACCCCGCTGCCGGCGAGCAGTGTGTATCGAACCACGGCCGACCGGATCGGGCGGCCTTCTGCGTCGAGCACGCGGACGCGAAGCGACGTGTCGAACAACGAGCCGAGCTGGGCAAGAAGTTGCTCACCACCGACAGCGACCACTCTCGGCTCACCGCTCGCTTCCGGCGGTCCGCCGTCCAGCAACGCCTCGTCACAGGCCACGAACATGGCGAACGCCGCTGCCAGGGCAAGCCAAAGGCCGAACCATCGCGTCGACCGCTCGCTGCTAACCATGTGTTCCCCTTAGGTCAGACGAAAGGCGGTATGGCTGATACATGCCGCTGGCGCACAGCGGCAAGTAGACCTGAATTGCAGCGCTTTCCACTGTGGTAAAGACTGGGACTCCCCGGTAGTTGCCGACTTTGACCAAACTGCGTGGGTCAACCCGGTGGGGGGCGCCAAACTCGGTCCATCGATCGCCGTTGTGGATGATCACCCGGTCACTTCGATACCACGACTGATCCTCCAGGCACACCTGGCTGACCACATCCGGGTCGGGACGCTCCACCGGCACGACGTACGGGGTCACGAAGATCAGCAAGTCGCGCTTCTCGTCGCGCCTGCGCTCGGTGCGGAACAGGGCACCGAGCAGCGGTATGTCCTTGAGCACCGGAACACCGCTGCGCACGCTCGAGTAATCCTGCACCGTGAGACCACCGATGACAGCCGTCTCGCCGTCATCCACCAAGATCTGTGAAGTCGCTCGTTGGGTGTTGAATGTGACGCCGATCTCTGGGTCAGCGACCGCAACACCCGACCGCTCGGCCATCAGCTGCATCAACACTTTGCCGTTGGACGTGATGTGCGGTGTAACGCGAAGGATGATGCCGGTCTCGATGAGCTCGACGCTGGCCCTGGCCTCTTGTGTCTCTGCACCCACGTCGAGGACGCGAATGGGTGTACGCTCCCCCACGAAGACTTCGGCCGGCAGATTGTTGAGCACGGTCGTCTGCGGCTCGGCTTGAATGTCCGCCATCTCACGTTGCTCAAGCGCCTGCAACAAGCCGCCGATGTTGAGACCAGAGGCCAGCGTTCCGATCGACAGATCGAGGAACGGATCGGCCAGCGTTCCTTCTGTATTTGCGAGGACATGCGTGTCCACTGTCGGGTCACGCAGGTTTTCGGCACGCCACTTCACACCCATCTCGCGCAGGTCGACCTTGTTGACGAACACGATCTTGGCCTTGATCGTTACCTGCGGGGTCTGGACATCGAGCTGCCCCACGATGTCCACGATCTGGTCTACACGATCGGGAACATCGGTAATCACCAAGGAGTTCGTCTTCGCGTCGGCTTGAATACTTCCGCGCTCTGATTTGA
>JBFGIA010000037.1:0-20521 GCA_041577935.1 Gemmatimonadota bacterium
CGGTCGCGAACCCCCGCCGGAAGAGGTCGCCGCCGAGTTGGGACTGCCGATCGATAAGGTCAAGGCGGTGCTTGAAATTGCCCAGGAGCCGATCTCGCTCGATCGTCCGATTCAACACGGCCAGGACACACAGATCTCCGACATCATCGAGGATGAGACCTCGCCCTCGCCGTCGAGCAGCGCTGCCTTCACGATGTTGCGCGAGAACGTCAACGCGGTGCTCCACACGCTGAGCCAGCGTGAGGAGCGGATCATCCGGCTCCGCTTCGGGATCGGTGATGGGTGTCCGCGCACCTTGGAAGAGGTCGGATCGATCTTCAACATCACCCGCGAGCGCGTACGCCAGATCGAGTCTAAGGCGCTCAAGAAACTGCGCCACCCCTCAAAATGTGGCGATCTGCTTCGCTATTACGACGAGTAGCGTGAGCGCCTCCGTCGGGCGTTAAACCTCGGCAACCGATATCTTACTTTGTCAGCGGACCCAAGCCGCGGTGAGGCGGGCCCGCTCCGATCGTTCGGGCCCGTAGCTCAGTGGTCAGAGCACCGGACTCATAATCCGAGGGTCGCTGGTTCAAATCCAGCCGGGCCCACTCCAACATGCGATAGCGAGGGAATTCGATGCGGACGTTCATGCTTCTACTCGTCACCGGGATGGTGGCTTCGACGCTGGCCTGTGATGATGAACCGAACTCGATCACCGGCACGTTCAATTTGTTCATTCGTGAAATTGAAGACACATGTGACGGCACTCCGAATACCGACATCACGAGCCAGATCGTCATCAACCGGGACGGCGACGACTTCACCGTAGCGTTCGGCGACGATGGGCTGTTGACCGGTCAGGTTGACAATCAGGGATTGATCCAGGTGCAGGGGCCGGTCACGGTGACGATCGATGTCAACGGGCAACCGAACGAGGTCGCCTCGTTCATGGAAATGCAGATCTCGATCGTCCGCGAAAGGCTCGAGGCGACCGGTCAGTTAAGCTACGATGGGACCCACCCCAGCTCGCCAGGGGTGCCCTGTATTCAGACCTTTGGCGCCACCGGGCAACGGCCGTCGCTGGTCCCACTGGTTTCCGCCGGTTCCGTCGTTGACGGGTCCTAGCACCGCGCGTACGTTCGAAACGGGACGAGTGGGTGGGATGAGTGGGTGGTTAGCTCAGCTGGTTAGAGCGCCTGCCTCACATGCAGGAGGTCGGGGGTTCGAGTCCCTCACCGCCCACCAGACTCCCAGCATGCGTCTTGTCGCTTGAAAGCATCAACGATCGTGGAGATTTACGCGGTATGATTCTCACGGAAATGGGAGATTTGAAGTCTTTTGTTGCTATTAAGGAAGCGAGCCAACAAGCGTCTGGTAGGGGCGGCTGCTCGCAGCCGCCCCTTTTTTTTTCGCAGGCGTCTTCCGGGTAGGTCCGTTGTCGGCCAGGCCCTCGCGCGGTATCGTTCTCCCAGCCAGTAGCTAAATACACAACAAGGTCTTACCGCGACACGCGATGCGGGGATCCCGAGCGCGGGCCGGTGGTGTTTTCTGTCGGGGGACTAAGGAATGCTGTACGAGGACTTTTCGATTCGGATCTTGCCCCGCGCGGGCGGTGTCTACACGGTGCACGTCAGCTCGCCGGCGGGTGAGGCGAGCTCCACCCTTGAGCTGCCGTTCGATCTCGACGAGGTCGGAGAGGTGCTACGGGGGTTGGCGAGCACGGTACGGGGCGCTGAGGAGCCCATACAGCGGGACGTCAAGGTGGTCCAGAAGGACCAACCCGATAACCGACCCGAAGTCATCGGCAAGGCGCTGTACTCAGCGCTCTTCAGAGACAAAGTCCAGTCGCTGCTCGACAGCAGCGAGGGGATGATCCGCGAGACGGATCGCGGTCTCCGCATCCGGCTCCATATCGACCTCGAGGGCAAGGGTCTGGCAGAGGTGGCGAGTCTTCCCTGGGAGTTCCTCTACCGCGAGGACAGTCGCCGGTTCCTCAACTTGTCGCAATCCACGCCGATCATCCGCTCGCTGGATGTCCTGCAACCCCCGAAGCCACTGCCGTTCGATCCCCCGTTGCGCATTCTGGTCGTGATTTCGAACCCGACTGGATCGGCCGCGCTTGACCTCGATCGTGAGCGCGAGCTGATCGAGTCGAGCTGGGGCCAGATGGAAGGCGTCGACGTCCATTTCGTGGAGCGACCGACGACATCGGCGCTGTTGGAGAAGCTTGCCGAGGAAGATTTTCACGTTCTCCACTTCATGGGTCATGGCGACTTCAACCGGGAAACAGGTCGGGGTGTCCTGCTGCTCGAGGACGACACGGGTGGGGTCGAGCAGGTCGATGCCAGCACGATGGAGGTCCTGCTGCGGGATGAGTCGACCCTGCGGCTGGTTTTTTTGAACGCGTGCAAGACCGCGATGTCCGCTGAGGGACAGAGCCTTGATCCGTTTGCTGGCGTCGCGACGTCGTTGATCATGGCCGGCATCCCGGCGGTGGTCGCGATGCAGTTCCCGATCTCGGACACTGCGGCGATCAAGTTTGCCGGCACGTTCTATCGGCGGATCATGCAGGGGTATCCTGTCGATGCCGCGATGGCCGAAGCCAGGAAGGCGATCCGCGTGGCCGAGCCGCAATCGATGGAGTGGGCCACGCCGGTACTCTTCATGCGCTCGCGGGACGGGGTGTTGTTCGACACGGCTCAGCCTAGCGATAGCGTGGCGATCGAAGTCGAACCGGCCGGCATGGGCGAGCCAGTCACCCGAGTCGAGGAGCCAGCGCCCGCCCCGATCGCACCCGAGCCCGCGACCCCGGCCCCGAAAGCAGCACCGGTTGAGCCGGTGGGCACCGGTTCATCACTGCAGTTCCTCGCGAAAGTCCCGAAGTGGGCACTCGCTGTGATTGGAGCGTTAGTCGTCGCGGTGATCGCTCTCATCGCCTGGCCCGACACACCGGAGGTCGCGTCGTTGACGATCAACCAGCCTCCTGAGTCGGTCGGGATGGGAGAGGCGGTGCGGATGCGGCTCATGATCGTCGACGAAGACGGGATCACCGTAACCGGGGGGAATCTGACGAAGTACGACGTCGAGTGGACGAGCAGCGAGCCATCCTTGGCCACCGTAGCGGGCGACTTCGACGCTGCGGCCGAGGCTCTAATAGGCGTCGTTCAGGGTGTAAGCCCGGGGCAGGCTCGCATCACCGCCGCGATTGGTGACTTTCAGGACTCGCGATCGATCATGGTCACGATTCCACGGGATTCGATTCTGGCCGCCGAAGGTGCATACAAAGACGCCCAGCTCAGCCTCGTGAACGGAGAGCTGAACGACGCTGAGGCAAGAGCAGCGTACGTGGACTTGACCGAGCGTTTTGGGTATGCGTTAGGGGCGGCCCAGATCCCGGCTCAAGAGGTGCAAAACTCGGTCAATGCGCTGGACGAGTTGATTGCCGCCTTTGACGAGGCCGAAGCGCTGCACAGCGGCAACGATGCGACGTTGCTCGAAAAGAAACAGCACTGGGCGAAATTCGTCGAGATGGCGCAGACGATTCGACCGGCCAGCCCATCGATCGCGATCGCCGTCGAACGCCAAGCGGACATTGACGCAATACGAAGCAACTTCGTGTCGCTTGCGGGTGGCCAGCTAGGCGTCTGCTCGGGTCAGCGCCTGTGCAACGCCGAAGCGACGGAGACTGGGACGGTCACTGGCGTGATACCGAGGGCCGGCAACGTGAGCGTCACGCCGCGGTTATCGGTTCCCTCGCGGGGTGGCACTTTGCATTGGCGGTGGTTGCGCGACGGTACCGCCATGGGCTCGGAGATTACTGAGCAATTATCCGGCGGATCGAGCGGGCAGCGTCGCTTTAACGCTCAGTCGGTGTCGTCGGATGGGCGTTACGAAGTCCGGCTGTACAACGACAATCGGCGAAGCGATGTTCCGTACGGTGATCTGATCGGGCGGGTCGAGTTCACCGTTGGATCAACGGGTGCTCAAGGCGCTCTTTGAGTTGAGATCGCACCGTGGTCGAAACGCCCTCCGTTTTCGACCCCCTCAGCGATCGATAGAATCCCCTTCTGCCCGACATCAGACGTCACGACGCGGCAGGAATCGGCGGCTTCAGTCGCCGTGTCGAGAAGGTTGACGAAGGTTCTGGCCCCAAAGCTGTCGGCCGAGAAGAACCGGCCTCGCTGTGTTCCTGACCATGTCTCGCCCGCGATCTCGATAAATGCCTCGACCTCGAAATCGCCAGTCTCGGTATCGATCGTTCCCGAGCGTTCAGGGCCGGTTGGTGTGAGAACGGTGAGCGAACCATCGGCCTCCAGAATCGAGATGTGCTGGGAGGCGATTTTGGGTAGCCGCGTCGAGCAACTGTTCTCTCGGACCCCACGCGTCTCGGTCCACTCGCCCGTTACACGCAGGCCACTCGGACTTGATGCCGTCGGCGAGAATCCGCCATCGCTGTCACAAGCGAAAAAAGCGATCGCCAAGAGGATGAGCTTGGAGTGCATGACAACCGTCCGTAATCCAAGATAGCTCGTTCGCCTCTCATGTGCTGGACGGCTCGCGTCGATCAACGTAGGTTTCTTTAGATGTGGCGCTTGGGTGAGCTAGTAATGTACGACCGCTATAAGGCGGCGAAAGCGGGGTGTTCAACAGCCTGGATGGGCTGTCGAAGCCGCCATCCGAGGGGGGTTCGAACGTCCCTCCGTAGGGATTTGAAGGTGTGCCGACCGGTGCACCTTCTTTTTTTTGGGGGTGAGAACTGAAGCTCGCGGCGTTGATCGACTTACAGGCCGTCGACATGCGGATCGTCGAGCTGTCCAGTCAGCGCGATGCGCTGCCGATTCGGCGGGCGGAGGTGGCCGCCGAGATTACCGCACTGCAGAACGAGAAGCAGGCGCTCGAGGATGCGGTGGAGCGGGCTCGACTCGATCGGCGTAACCGTGAGGGCGAGCTCGAAATCCAGCAGCGCCAACGCGAGAAGTACGAGACACAGCTCAACGACGTCAAAACCAACGTGGCGTACAGCGCATTGCTGACTGAGATCCAGGGCGCTAAGCGACTGATTGGCGAGCTCGAGACGGAGATCCTGGAGCTCATGGATGCGATCGAACGTGACATGGAGCGGCTGGCTGAAATCGAAGTCGAGCTGACCGACAAGCGCGAGGCCGCGCGTGAGGAGTTGGAGTCGATCGATTCCGAGTCGGCGGCGCTCGAGCAGCAGCTCACTACCGAGGAACATCGACGAAACCTGGTCGCCGAAAAGGTGGAGGATCGGTTGTATCGAGTCTATGATCGGCTGCGGCGCGCGCAGCGATTCCCAGCGCTGGTGCCGCTGCGCGGCAACGCGTGTGGCTCGTGCCACGGTCACTTCCCGCCTCAGGTGGTGCGTGAGGTAACCCACCACGGAACGATCCACACCTGCGAGGCCTGCGGTGTGCTCGTCTACGCGGACAATCAGGAGTAACGCTTGGCGGATCACAATCTCGTGCTGCGAACCGATGGCGCGGCTCGTGGTAACCCTGGTCCCGCTGGCGCGGGGTTTATCATCGAAGACGCCGATGGCTCGATTGTAGACTCGGGCTGGGTATACCTCGGTAGGCGGACCAACAATCAGGCCGAATACGAGGCGCTGATCTGTGGTCTCGAGGCGCTCGGGTCCGACCCGCCAACCCATCTCACTGTGTACTCAGACTCGGAACTCATGGTTCGGCAACTGAATGGTCAGTATAAGGTCAAGGACCCGGACCTAAAGGATCGGTTCATACGGGTCAGCCAGATGCTGCTGAGGATAGGCTCAGTCAGCGTGGAGCACGTTTCGCGATCGGAGAACCAACATGCCGACGAGCTGGCGAATCAAGCCATCGACGAGCATCTTTCATAGCGGGAACGGGCGGACAGACGACCGCCGGCGATCTAGGTCGTCGGAGGAAAGTCCGGGCTCCACAGGGCAGGATGCTCGCGGAGGCCTTTTTCGGAGGGCACAACGCGAGGCGCCCCAAAGGGTGACGGAAAGTGCCACAGAGAGCAGACCGCCGAATGCCTTAGGGCATGGCAAGGGTGAAAGGGTGGGGTAAGAGCCCACCGCGCGTTCGCGCAAGCGGCGCGGCACGGCAAACCCCTTCTGGAGCAAGGCCGAATAGGGAAGGAAGCGGTAGCCCGCCGCACTTGACTTCCGGGTAGGCCGCTCAGATCGATGGTCGTCACCGTGATCGCCGATGAGGCTTCACGGTACAGAACCCGGCTTATCGTCCGCCCGACCCACTCAAACTTGAACACACAGGAATTGAACACCCGCGCACCGAGACCCCGATGGAGCTGGCCGTCCGCTGTTGACGATACCGCCGTGGAGGCGTTGACGGCCGCGCTCGGTGTGCCAAGATCCGTGGCCAACCTGTTGGTCCGCCGTGGTTACGACACGGTGGAAAGCGCTGATCGCTTTCTCCAGCCGGACCTCGCAACCCTGATCGATCCTTTTCGGCTCCAAGACATGGAGGTCGCCGTCGCGCGCGTCGAGCGAGCGATCGCGGCCGGCGAGCCGATCGCTGTGTATGGGGACTATGACGTCGACGGGATTACGGCGACCGCGTTACTGGTGCGCTATCTCCGATGGCGGGGTGCAAACGCCTCGTACTACATCCCACATCGATTGGAGGAGGGGTACGGCGTATCGCTGGTAGGCATACGAGCGCTGGCTGAGCGTGGCATCAAGCTCGTCATCACCTGTGATTGTGGCGTGACCGCGGTGGAGGAAGTTCGTGCCGCTCGGGACGCGGGCATGGATGTCATCGTCTCCGACCACCACGAGCCTGGGCCTGAGCTGCCGGCCGCGATCGCGACCCTGAACCCTAAGCGTGTCGACAGTCAGTATCCGTATCCAAACCTGGCCGCGGTCGGGGTGGCGTTCAAACTGTGCGAAGCGCTTGAGCGATCGGCCGGAAGAGACCGGGACAAACTGCGCTTTGCGCTCGATCTGGTGGCGCTCGGTACGGTCGCCGATCTGGTGCCGGTGACGGGCGAGAACCGTGTGCTGATCCACCACGGTCTGGACGTACTGGGCCGGACGCGAAACCCGGGGCTGAGGGCGCTGCTGGAGCGCACCGAGCTTGCGGGTCAGCGACCGTCGTCGTGGCAGGTGGGATTTGTGCTGGCGCCGCGAATCAACGCGATCGGCAGGATGGACGCCGCCGAGCGCGGTGTGGCGCTGCTGCTCACCGATGATCAGGACGAGGCCGACACGATCGCCGACGAGTTGGAGCGCATCAACACGACGCGCCAAGAAACCGACCGTCAGTTGCTCGATGAGGCGCTCGAGATCCTCGATAGCTCGTATGACCCGGAGCGCGACCGGGCGATCGTTTTGGCGGGCGAGGATTGGCACCCCGGAGTCATCGGGATCGTCGCTTCGCGCATCGTCGAACGCTTCCACCGCCCGACGATTGTGATCTCCATCGACGACGATGGAATGGGTCGTGGCTCGGCGCGAAGCGTGGGCGGGTTTCATCTGCTTAACGCGCTTCGTGATTGCGAGCAGCACTTGGAAGCCTACGGGGGACATCGGCATGCGGCTGGGCTGGCTATCCGGGAGGAGTCGGTCTCGGCGTTCCGGGATGCGTTCCTCGACATCGCCCGCGAACGGATAACACCCGAGCAACTCGTGCCCAGCTTGACAATCGACGCCGCAGTACGGCTCGACGAAGTAGACGCTCGTCTCTATCTGGCGTTGGCCCGTTTCGGTCCGTTTGGGCCAGGCAACCCTGAGCCGGTGTTGGCGGTCGGCGGCGTATCTCCACGCGGATACCCGCGGATCGTTGGCGACAATCACCTCAAGATGATCGTTGCCCGGGATGGTCGGACGCTCGACACGATCGGCTTCAACTTGGGCCATCTACTCGAAGAGATCGATTTCAACCGCGGGACGATGACGATCGCCTGTCGGCTGCGAGAGAACGACTTCCTTGGACGTTCGACGCTCCAGGGTCGATTGATCGACGTTCAACCGGGTGACGCTGGTCGGCCAGCGGTCGGGTAGCGATCAGCGTGCGGGTCATCGCCGGTCAACTTCGCGGGCGCCGGCTGCACAGTGCGCGAGTGACCGGTCTGCGGCCGACCTCGGATCGGGTGCGGGAGGCGATCTTCAATGTCCTTGGCGATACCGTCACAGGGGCGCGAGTGCTCGATCTATACGCGGGTACCGGTGCATTGGCGATCGAGGCGTTGAGTCGGGGTGCGCTGAGAGCGACCTGTGTGGAGCGGGATCCAAGCGCCCGGGCAGCGCTCGAACGTAACGTCGTAGCGCTGGATCTTGACGAGCGACTCGAGATTGTGGCCCTCGATGTACTGGACTATTGCCGTCAAATCGTCGAAGATGGGGCCACTTACGACATGGTTTTCTGCGATCCTCCGTATGCGACCGACCTGGAGCCACTTGTCGATGCCGTGGTGGAGCGGGATTGGTGGACTTCGGTGTGTGTCTTCGAGCACGCCGCCAACGGGTCCGTCGGCGAGTCAACCACGACCGCTGATACCCGCCGCTACGGTGATACCGGCGTGACGTTTTTCTGGCGCCCGTGAACGCGATGACGGCCGGCCGGCCTATCGGGCTCTACCCCGGGACGTTTGACCCAGTGACGCGAGGCCACGAGGACCTGATCAGCCGAGCGCTCACGGTGGTGGACACGCTGATCGTTGGGGTCGCCACGGACACGGATAAGCGTCCGCTGTTTTCGATCGACGAACGGATCGCTATGCTGACCGAGGTCGTGGGGAGCGATCTGCGGGTCCGGATTGAATCGTTCGAGGGACTGACGGTCGAATTCGCCCGCACTTGTGGCGCGTCGATCATCCTACGCGGTTTGCGCGCGGTCTCCGATTTCGAGTTCGAGTTTCAGATGGCCCTGATGAACAAACATCTGGCTCCCGAGATCGAGATCCTGTTTATGGCCCCCGATGCCACGCATTCATTCCTGAGTTCGAGTCTGGTCCGCGAGGTAGCGCGGTTGGGTGGCGATGTTGGGGCTTTCGTCGCGCCACCAGTAGCCGAGAGACTGGCCGCCAAGTTTGGCAGCGAAACCAAGCCGTGACTCATCAGGTTTACGCCAACCTCGGTGGTGTCGAGGAATCGGCGACACTGGGCATGACTCGCCGCGCCGCCGAACTCAAGGCGGCCGGTATACCGGTCGTTTCCTTATCGGCCGGCGAGCCGGATTTCGCAACACCCGGGTTTATCGCCGAAGCCGGGGTCGAGGCGATTCGCGATGGTCAGACCCACTACCCACCGGCGGCCGGGCTGGTGCCGCTGCGAGCGGCTGTGGCTGCTTACCTCGGCAAAGAGTGTGGGGGCGCGTATACACCGGATCAAGTGATGGTCACGGTCGGCGCCAAGCAAGCGTTGTTCAACGCGATCTTCACGTTGTTCGGTCCGGGCAGCAGGGTCGTCATCCCGGCGCCTTACTGGGTGTCGTATCCTCCTATCGCCCACCTGGCGCGAGCGGTGCCGGTAATACTCGAGACTAGAGCCGCAGACGGCTTCAAACCCGACCCCGATCAGCTGACCGCGCTCTTCCGATCCGGCGCCCAGGGGCTGGTGTTGAACTCGCCCAGCAACCCATCGGGTGCGGTGTTGAGCGACGCAGAGCTCGATCGCATCGTCGACGTTGCCGCCCGGCACGACGCATGGATCATCTCCGACGAGATCTACCACGCGATCGTCTATGACACCAAGCATGCGTCGGTCGCATCGAGGGCGCGCGACTACGAGCGCATCATTCTCGTCAATGGGTTCTCAAAGGCCTTTGCGATGACAGGATGGAGGGTTGGCTACGCCGTCGGACCACGGGAAGTGATCGCCGCCATGACGCGTCTGCAGGGTCACGTAAACACCAACACGGCGTTGCCTTGTCAGCACGCGGCGCTTGCCGCGCTGGACCAAAATGAGCCCCGCGAGCGTGCCATCAAGGAGATGGTGTCAGCCTTCGATCGACGCCGAGACCTCCTGCTCAAGGGAGTTAGCCTCATCCCGGGGCTCACGCCGTATCCGCCGGACGGGGCGTTCTATCTTTGGATCGACGCCGGTCCATGGTGTGACTCGCTGGGCGCTAACTCGACCGGCTTGTGCTTGGACCTGCTCGATAACGAGCGATTGGCGCTGGTGCCTGGCGAAGCCTTTGGCGCTGATCGGTTTGTTCGCTTGTCTTTTGCAACGACCGAGGAGGCGCTAACCGAAGCGCTCGAGCGGTTGGGAAAGGCCGCTCTTCGGCTGGGGGTCGGATGACCGATCCGGTTGAGGCACCCCTGGATATGAAGGTCAAACCCTCCGCCGACGGGGGACCGACCATCGTCGAGGTGACTGGCGACCTGGTCGCCACCACCGTACCACGGCTGCGCCAGGTGATCGAACAAGCGCTCAAGACGACAGAACAAGGCCCCAACATCGTGCTCGACTTCAATCACGTTGTGCACATCGACACTCCCGGGCTGGCGCTTCTCTACCGCATGAACGAGCGGTGCCGCGCCGTTGGTGGCGGGTTGACGATCGTCGCTTTTCCGCAACGGTTTTTCGAGTTGATCAGGGAGCTCCACATCGATCGACATTTCCGCTTGGCTGACACAGTGGCTGCGGCGACTCGTCTGCCGCAGTGAACCGGCGCGGTCGGCCGCGCCTCTCCCAGCACTTTCTCCATGACCGTAGAATGGCCGCGCGGATCGCGGCTGCGCTTCGTGCGGCACCCGGCGCCGACGTGCTGGAGATCGGTCCCGGACAGGGCGCGCTGACCGAGCATTTGTTGGCCAACAATTGGCGCGTCACGGCGGTTGAGGTCGATCAAGCACTGGTGGCCGAGCTCGCCTCCAAGTGGGGGGGCGAAAGCCGGCTCCAGGTTGTTCGAGCTGACATCCTCGAGTATCGGCTCGAACCGGCCAGCAGCGGTAACTGGTACGTGATCGGCAATGTGCCATACGCGATCACGTCACCGATCGTGTTTCACCTGCTCGATCAAGTGCCGAGCGCCAGGATCGTGGAGCTCGTCTTGATGGTCCAGCGTGAGGTCGCCGAGCGTTTGGTCGCAGAGCCAGGCTCGAAGCAGAACGGCGCCCTGACGGTAGGGGTGAAGCTGGTCGCCGACGCCGAGGCGTTGTTCCACGTCCGTGCGGGCGCATTCCGGCCGCCGCCGAGCGTTCAGTCGACCGTGGTTCGGCTGACCCCGCACGACCGTTGGGGACTCGATGCGGCTCGCCGTCAAAGGGTCCGATCGCTCGTACGGGAGCTTTTTGCGCGACGCCGCAAACAGCTTCAGAAGAGCCTGCGCACGGCGCCGCGGTGGAAGCTCACCCTGGCCGAGGTGGCTGCTATCGCTGACACCACCCAGATCGATCTGTCGCGCCGGCCCGAGACCCTCGATATCGATGAGTGGCTGGCGCTTGAGCGATCGCTAGCCGAGATCGGCGGGCTATCGGCGGACTGAGCTCGGTTCGATCGAGACACGTCTTTTTCCACATCGGAGGGGTAAACGAGCGCTGGCTCGGTGGCACTTCCACTCGAGGCCAAGCCGGTTGGCCATCATCGAGATAGCCCCGCTCTGCTAAGGCGCGATTCGAGGTCCAGGGACGCAAGTCGTTATGGGAAAGAGCGATGTCGCGGTGACACTAGGGATGGTGGCGCTGATTCCGCGAGTTGACGCCCGGTCAGGGTCTCGATCTCCGTTATTGATCGGGACTGAGCCGTGGGGAGCTTGTGGACAACTGTGGAAAACCTGGCTTCAGCCCGAGACGGGACGACCCTCATCGGCGCGTCGCGCGGCGGCTCTTCCGGCCTCGACGTCGACCCGGCTGAGCAGCAACGCACCAACCACAAAAAAGACGATTATCGACAGAATGGCCTCCCGGCTAGACCCTGTCAACCGGATCGTCAGGCCGAAGATCGCCGGCCCGAGCACACCGGCGAACTTCTCCAGGACGCCGTAGAAGCCGAAGAACTCGGACGATTTGTGACGCGGGATCATGCTCGCGAATAGCGATCGGCTCAACGCCTGACATCCGCCCTGGACCATCCCGACAAAGATCGCAAGCGCGAAGAACTCGATCGCCGAGTCGATGAAGTAGGCGAATGACGCGACCCCGGTATAGATGAACAGGCCAATGAGGATCGCGCGCTTGGCTCCGATCCGGCCGGCCAACCGGCCGAACAGCAACGCGAACGGGACGCCGATGACTTGGACCAACAGGATCGCACCGATCAACGCGCCTCGCTCGATCCCGATCTCCATGCCGAACAACGTTGCCATCCGGACGATCGTCCCGATGCCGTCGTTGTAGATCAGGAACGCGACCAGCATCAGGAACGCATGGCGATAGGTGCGAAGCTCGTGAAACGTCTCCCGAAGCCGTTGGATCGCGACCGTGAACGGGTTCTGGCCTGGCCGCTCGTCCGACTCGAGCTGCGGCACCGGCTCAGGCACGCGCCGAAAGAGAGGGATCGCGAATCCGACCCACCACACGGCGACTGAGACGAACGCCAGTCGCACCGGGAGCGACGCTTGGTCCGGTGTCATCCCGGCGCCGCTGGGAAGCCCGAACCAGGCTGGCTTGAGAATCCACACCATCTGGACCGCGAGCAGCATCGCGCTGCCCAGGTAGCCGAGCGCGAACCCGGCGGCGGACACCCGATCGACCTCGTCCGCCCGGGCGACGTGTGGCAGCAGCGAATCGTAGAAGACGACGCTGCCCTGGACCCCGATGTTCGCCAACCCGAACAACACCACCGCGAACAGCCACTGACCCTGGTGGATGAAGAACATGCATGCCGTAGCGGTCGCACCGAGTGCTAGGAAGGATCCCAGGAAGCGCTTCTTGAAGCCCCCATAGTCGGCCATGGCGCCAAGAACGGGAGCCGCCAGCGCGACACTCATCAACGCCAGCGAGGTGGCCCATGAAAACCGCTCGGCACCGACTGCACTCGGCAACCCGTCGGCTGCGACGTCGAGGAAGAAGATCGGGAAGATGGTCACGACCGTGAGAAAGAACGCCGAGTTGGCCCAGTCGTAGAAGGCCCAAGCCTTTAGCTCCGGCCGGTCGAGACCAAATCTGTCCAGCAAGCGGTTGGTACTCCTTTGAGCCGACGGCACGTGTAGGCTTCCGATCCGAGGTAACCCGAACAATAAGCCGCTTGACCGGCTCTGGCGACGGCTCGTATACTGACTTTGCTTGTGAAATCAATCACAAACGAACGCCTTCCAGCCCTCATTCAACATGCGCCCCGCCAAGATCTCTGAGTCTGCTGTTCGTCGACTGAGTCTTTACTTGCGCGTTCTCGACGCTTTTGAGCTCGCCGGGAAGGCCACCGTTTCGAGTGGCGATCTAGCCGAGCGCGGTGGTGTGACCCCGGCGCAGGTTCGGAAAGACCTCTCTCATTTCGGGTCGTTTGGCAAGCGCGGCCTCGGGTACCCCGTTTCGGAGCTCCGGGAGCGGGTGACCGAGATCCTCGGGTTAGGCCGTCGCTGGCGGGTGGGCCTCATCGGCGCCGGCAAGCTGGGCGCGGCGCTGTTTTTCTATGATGGCTTTCGCGGCCAGGGCTTTGATGTCGTGGCGATTTTTGACAACGATCTAGAAAAGATCGGCCAACGCTGGGGCCGGCTCTTCGTTGAAGACATCGAGTCGATGGATCGCGTGGTGCGCGCTTCCCAGGTCGAGATGGGGATCATCGTCACACCGGCCGTCAGCGCTCAACACGTTGCGGATCGTCTGATTGCATCTGGCGTAGAGGCGATTCTGAACTTCGCCCCGACCCGACTCCAGGTTCCGCCCGGAATCACGTTGCGCAACGTCAACCTGGAGATCGAGCTCGAAAGCCTTGCCTTTGCGCTAACGCACGAGAACGGGGCCTAGCATGACCCGACCGGTGATCGAAGTGCGAGTCCAGGGCGCATGCTTCTGGGAGCACGCGCTGCTGTGCGCGCTGCACCGGAAGAACGAGGAAGAGTACTGGGTTCTGCCCGGTGGGCATCTGGAGTCGGATGAGTCGATGTGGGATGCGCTGGTTCGTGAGTTTGACGAAGAGACCGGATTGGTCGTCGAGGGCGGTCATTTTTGGGCGCTCAGCGAATTTCGTTCCCCGGACCGGCACGTCGTGGACTGCACATTCGCTGTCACCGGCTTCAGTGGTCGGCCCCGCCTGGGTTCCGATCCGGAGGCCGTCGGCTGCGCGACTTTGATCGACGTCGCTTGGCTCGATCGGGAGGCGTTTGTCGAGACGCACTTTCGACCCACGCTCTTGGCTCGTCATCTGCGCGCCCATTGGGAGGATTGGGGGATTCCGGCCGCCTACCTGGGTGTCGAGTCGACGTGAGTGGACTGACCTGGGGCCCGCCGCCAGCGTTGGTGCTGGTGGTCGGCGCAGTCGCCGTGGCGGCTTGGTTAGTGTTGTCTCCGCCTGGTCGCAGCGGTGCCGCACGAGGTTTTCTGAGAGTGGCGGCAGCTGCCCTATTGTTACTGACGCTACTCGACGTTGGATTTCAGCGGGCCGTGAACGGCGATCGGGGAACGCTTACCGTGTTGCTCGATCGATCGCGGAGCATGGAGGTGGTGGGGCCGGATGGCGTCAGCCGCGCTGAGGCTGCGCGCACGTGGCTCACGGGATCTGGGTTCACAAGTTGGTCCGCCGGGTGGGACGTGAGCGTCGATTCGTTTGGCGGTTTGACGACCGATATCGGGGCCGCGATCGAAGCCGCCGCGAGTGAGTTGCCGGACGCGATCGTCGTGTTGTCGGACGGTCGCGCCGCGGGCGGTCGATCGGCCGAACCCACGACTATTCCCGTCTACGGTTGGTCGCCGCAGCCGCTGACGATTCCGGACGCCGCGTTGGTGGCGCTTCGTGTTGAGACGGATCGCGATGGCGACGCTACAGCGGTAGTCGAGGTGGCTGCGGTCGGGGGGCGGGCGGTCGACGCCGGGGGCACACTCGAGATAAGCGTCGATGACCGTCCGGTCGGACGGCGTACAGTGCCGCCACTCGACGCTGGCGAGCGGTTTGTCACGCGCATTCCGTTGCCGACTAGATCTGCGGGTGTCGTGCGTGTCGAGGCGGCCGTGACTGCGGTCCAAGACCCGGTTTCCGAGAATGACCGACGGGCCGCCTTGTGGCGCGCGACCGCCAGCGCCGACAAGGCACTCGTTGTCGGGCTCGCGTCGGGTTGGGACCTGGCGCCGTTTATGCGCGCCGTTCGTGCGCTACACACGGACGGTGTGGATGCGTTTTGGGTCGACCAACGGGGAAGCTTGTACCGCATTGACGACAGCGGAAGCGAAACGGATTGGTCGTCGTTATCGATCGCCCGGTATGGGGTGGCTTATCTGTTTGGGGATCCGCAGGCGCTGAGCCCGACCGGCGAGCGGTGGGTGGAGCGATTCGCTAAGGTCGGTGGACGCGGTTTGCTGTGGGCCCCGGGTGAGCACGGGGGTCGGCTGGCGGGTGCCGACGTGGTCGTTCCGATGGAAGGCAGAACGAGCGGCATCCCGGAGCTGAGTGCCGATGGCATCGCCTGGCTCACCGCGCACGGAGCGTCGGCGGTCAGCGGGCCTGACGGCAGCCCTGCGTGGCCACGCCTCGAGTCGTTGATTGTGCGCCCGCCCGTCCCGCCGGTTGGCGCGACGGTGCTGCTCGAGCTGGCGGGGCGACCGGCTGCATGGGTAGTGGAGCGTGGCACGACGCGGCTGGCGGTACTCCTCGGAGTTGGGTACTACCGGTGGTCGCTAGCCACGGGTCAATCCGGTGACGCGCGTGGGGCCACGTTTTGGACGCAATGGACTCAGGCGTTGGGTCGCTGGTTGGCGGCGGCGACACCGGTCCAACGGCTGGGACTGCGCATGCCGCCGGGTTCGCGATTGTCGCTCGGCGAGCGTCTCATGGCGCGGTTGGCGACCGATGTGGCGGGTGAGGTCACGTGGCGGGTGGAGCGCGAAGCCGAGACCGGACTCGACCCGGAAACCCCGGTCGCGAGCGGTGTTTTGACCGCCCAAGCCGAATCGCGGGAGATCACCGCCGGGCCGTTTGATCCGGGTAGCTATCGACTCGTCGCCGAAGCAGCCGCGGACGGATGGCAGGTCAGCGAACCCTTCGTCGTCGAGCCATGGATTGTGGACCTGGCCTGGACGGCGGCCGACACGGCCAGCTTGGCGGCGGCCGCTGGGACCAGCGGCGGTGCGCTCTCGACCCAGAACGGCTTACCTGAGCTGCCGGATTTCGATAAGCGCTCCGGCGGCTCGATCGAGGCGACGCGCACAGCCCGGTTGGGAACCACCCCCTGGCCGCTCGTTTTGGCCGTTGTCCTACTGTTGGCGGATTGGACGATGGCGTTAGCGTCACGCGGGGACGTCCGGTAGCTTAGAAGCCTTTCGGCCGAACCCAAGTCTTCAAAACCTGGCCCACACACTCATGGTCGAGCACGCGCTCCCCAAACGGTACGACCCAACGACGCTGGAGACGCCCCGGTACGCCGAGTGGTGCCAGCACGGCTATTTCCATCCGCCGGCCGGCGATGGGCCCGACCCGTACACGATCGTAATCCCACCACCCAACGTGACCGGCGTGTTGCACATGGGGCACGCGCTCAACAACACGATCCAAGACGTGTTGATTCGCCACCAGCGCATGAAGGGGCGGCGCGCGCTCTACTTGCCAGGTACCGATCACGCCGGGATTGCGACCCAGAACGTTGTCGAGCGCGAGCTCGCTGCCGAAGGCAAGACCCGCAACGATCTCGGGAGGGAAGCATTTGTCGACCGGGTCTGGAAATGGAAGGAAAAGTACGGCGGTGAAATCCACGACCAACTCAAGCGACTCGGCATCTCGTGTGACTGGGAACGCGTTGCGTTCACCATGGACGATGGGTTGTCGCGGGCAGTTCGCGAGGTGTTTGTCCGCTTGTACGATGACGATCTGATCTACCGTGGCAAGTACATCGTCAACTGGTGCCCGCGGTGCAAGACCGCGCTCTCGGACGAGGAGGCGCCGAAGCGCGACCAGCCGGGGAAGCTGTATACGATCCGATATCCGCTTGCCGGGTCGGACGGGCACATCGTGGTCGCAACTACGCGCCCCGAAACGATGCTCGGCGACACCGGCGTCGCCGTTCATCCCGCGGATGATCGCCACGGTCAGTTGGTCGGTAAGGTGGCGATTCTGCCGCTGGTTGGACGCGAGCTACCGATTATTGCCGACGATTTCGTTGATCCCGAGTTCGGCACGGGTGCAGTCAAGGTCACGCCCGCTCATGACCCCAACGACTTCTGGATCGGTGATCGGCACGACTTGGCGCGAGTCAACGTTCTGAACCCAGATGCGAGCATGAACGAGCACGCGGGACGGTTCGAGGGTCTCGATCGGTTCAAGGCCCGGCGCCAGATCGTTGAGGCGCTGGAAGCAGAGGGATTGCTCGAGAAGATCGAGGACCACCAACACGCGGTCGGTCACTGTTATCGCTGCGACACCGTGGTCGAACCTTACTTGTCCGATCAGTGGTTTGTGCGGATGGGCCCGCTGGCCAAACCGGCGTTGGACGCGTATCGCGCCGGTCAGCTCAAGTTCTCGCCCTCCACGTGGGGCAAGACGTACGAGCACTGGCTCGAGAACGTGCGCGATTGGTGCATCTCGCGGCAGATCTGGTGGGGTCACCGGATCCCCGTCTGGACGTGTGGAAACGGGCACCAGTTCGCGGCCCGTGAAGACCCTGAACAGTGCCCTGACTGTGACGATCACGACCTGACCCAGGACGTCGACGTTCTCGATACGTGGTTCTCGTCGTGGCTGTGGCCGTTCTCGACGCTTGGCTGGCCCGACGAGACCGAGGACCTGGAAACATTCTACCCGACGCAGACACTGGTCACCGCGTCGGAGATTCTGTTCTTCTGGGTCGCTCGGATGGTCATGGCCGGGAATTATTGCACCGGGCGATCTCCGTTCAGCGACGTCGTGATCAACGGCACCGTGCGGGATGAGATCGGACGCCGGATGGCGAAATCTCTGGGTAACGGCATCGACCCGCGAGAGATGATCGATCAATTTGGCACCGACGCCCTGCGTTACACGCTGGTGACGCTTGTCCCCACCGGCATCGACCTCAAGCTGGCGACCGACGACTTCAAGGTCGGACGGAACTTCGCCAACAAACTCTGGAACGCGGCTCGGTTCGTGTTCCTGAATACGCCGGAGGGGTTCGAGCCGCAAACGATCGAAACGATCGATCGAGAGTCCCTCGGCGACCGCGAGCGATGGCTGCTCGAGCGACTAGACGAGACGATCGTCGCTGTCGATGGACATCTCGAGGCCTTCCGGCTGGACGAGGCGTCGAATGCGCTGCGCGATTTCCTGTGGCACGACTACTGTGATTGGGCCATCGAGTGGTCAAAGACCGATCTCGACGGCCCCGATGGGGACACCGTGCGCAGTGTCCTGCTCGCCGTGCTCGAGCAGGGCTTGAGGTTGCTGCACCCGATTATGCCGTTTGTGACCGAGGAGTTGTGGCAGCGGTTACCGGCGACGATACGGTCCGGCGAGTCGATCATGATCGCACCTTGGCCTGAGCCACATGACTGGAGCTTCGGGACAGAAGCTGCGCGGGTCGCACTGCTCAAAGAGGTAATCGTGGCAGCGCGCAATCTGCGATCCGGATACGAGGTAGCGCCGAGCCACAAGGCGCCGTTGGTGATCGTAGTCGACGACGGAGACGATCGCTTGGCGCTCGACCGACACGCCGCCGATGTCGCCCGGCTGGCTGGCGCCAGCGAGGCACGGTTCGTGGCCGAAGCGCCGTCCGAGAACGGTTTTGTCTCGCAGGTCGTTCGCGGTGGGGTGGAGGTTGCGGTTCGTTTGGCCGACCTGATCGACATCGAACGCGAGCGCGAACGACTGATCGCCGAGAGCGATCGTAAGCAAAAGCAGCTCGCCGGTGTTCAGGGCAAATTGGATAACACCGAATTCGTGGCCAAGGCGCCCGAGCAGGTAGTCGCCCGTGAGCGCCAAAAAGCCGCCGACCTCGAGCAAGCGCTCGACCGGTTGGATGAGCTCCTCGAAGCGCTTTCGGCGCGGTAGCTGGAATCTGGGCAGTGCGATCTGGAATCGTCGTTGGCGTAGCGATCTTGACGATCGGGCTGGCCTGCGCCAGTGAGGGATTCCCACCCGGCGGTCCCGAGGACAAGGTACCGCCGGTCTTGATCGCGTCCGACCCGGCTGAACGCGCGGTCAACGCTGAGCCCAATCAACCCATCGTCCTCGAATTCGACGAGATCATCGATGAGCGGTTGGCCGACCAGATCGGGGACTTCATTCACATCAACCCGGACGTCCCCGAATTCGAAGCTGAGCTCGACGACAATAAGATCACGCTGACCTCGCAGGAGGCACTGCTCGACGGTGTGACGTACTCGGTGACGATCCTGCCTGGTCTCGAGGACCGAGATCGAAACGCTACTGTGATACCGAAGACGATCCTCTTTTCGGTCGGCGGGGAAAAGCCGATCACGCTATCGCTGGTCCGCGTCACGATCGTCAAGGACACATTACCGGGGGCGGGGGCGCAGTACCGTCTGGAGAACCGGGAGTCGGGATTTGGGTACACGTGGGAGGCAGACTCGCAAGGACAAGTCGAGATCGAGGCGGTCGAGTACGGTCGTTATGTAGCTACCGCTTGGGAAGAAATGGTGCGCCCCGAAGGTTGGCAGGAGACCGAAGAGCCTGGCGCCCGCGACACCTTCGAGTTGTCGATCGAGAGTCGGTTACACGAGAAGACGTATCGTATCGCGGTCGTCGATACGACGGCGCCGATAGTCGATCGGGTCCGGACCCCAACCTCGCGACGCGTGGTCGTCGTTTTCGATGATCCATTGCCGGAATTGCTGCCGCTGATCCCATCGATGGTCATGCTATATGAAGCGTCGCCAGAAGTTTGGGATACCGACACCGACCCCGACGAGCTACCGCCAGATCAACTTCGCGCGCGGCGGCTAGAGATCGAGAACGTTGAGCGGACGGGAACGAACGAGGTGCGCGTCACATCCGCGGACCCGTTGAGAGCGGGTCGGTTGTACCGAATCGAGATCGTCGATGTGGTGAACGTGAGTGGGTTGATTTCTACCGCTGAAGGCGGTCGCGCGTTTCAACCCAGCTATGATGGCGCGGCTGAATTCCGCTCTGACCCGCTCGCGATGCCGGACGGTGGCTTGTGACCTCGGCTACCGAGCGCCTCCGGTGGTTGCCAGCGGTGCATGTTTGCGTAGCCGAGCTACCGGCTGCGGTTGAGAAGCTGAGTGCAGGGGAGATGTTGGAGCGCGCGGCACTCGAGACGGCACTCGATCACGTTAGAAAGGCCGTCGTTGAAACTCCCGATCGATTCGCGACGCCGGCGGACGTAAGATCGGCGGTAACCGAGTCGTGGGCGGAGGCGCTCGAGGCGTTGCTAAGGTCGACGCTAATGCCGGTCATAAACGCGACCGGCGTCGTCGTACATACCAATCTGGGACGGGCTCCGCTGGCTGAGGAGGCGGTCGCGGCGGCCGC
>JBFGIA010000038.1:0-19880 GCA_041577935.1 Gemmatimonadota bacterium
TCGTCGAGACGACTCCAGTAATGGAGCCGCTTGCCTACCAAGCCGGCTTCGGCCACCAGCACGCCGGGGTGAGCGACCTCGGTCCCAACGACGCGAACCTCGCGCACTAGGAACGGGAACAACCACCCTCGCGTGTGCGCCAGCTTGCCTAGATGAAAGGTCGCCAGGCCACACGCGACTAAGACTATCCCCCAACGAAGCCCGCGCTTGATCGACTCTCGACGGGCGGCCATCTGCTCGCGATCCACCCAGCGGTTCTGGCGGCGGCCAACACGCAGTCCGGGCTTGCGTATCATCGCTCATCCAGGAACGCGAGGTCGGACGGAGGGAAACCGATCAGCCGGACTTCAAGTTCCAGCCGGATCTGAAACCGGTCGTAGACCGCCTGATAGGCGTGCTGGATGCACGCCAGCGCTTCAGCCGCCGTGGCTTTCCCGCGGTTGACGATGAAGTTGGCGTGGACTTCCGAGATCTGGGCATCCCCCACCCGGTAGCCCTTGAGCCCAGCGGCATCGATCAACGCGCCCGCAGTTCGACCCGTAGATGAAGCGCCAGACGGATTCATGAACGTGCTGCCCCACGACGGAAACTGTAGCGGTTGCGTCTCGCGCCGCGACGACGACAAGCTGCGCGCGGTGGCGCGTACCGTCTCGGGATCGCCAACCTGCACCTCACAGGTCGCCGCTGTCACGATGAGACCCGCTGGTACGTTACCCTTCCGGTAGCTGGGTTTGAGGTCGTCTCGAGTCAGCTTGTGGTGTTCACCGTTCCAATCGATGGCCTCGATCTCGATGAACAGGTTCCAGATCGAGAGCTCTCGAATACCGGCGTTCATGATGATCGCTCCGCCGAGCGAGCCTGGTACCCCAGCCAGAAACTGAAACCCGTCCCAACCGCGCTCGGCGGCCTCGCGTACCAAGCGTGGCGTGTAGATGCCGGCCTCGATACGCGCTGTCTGCGCGGTTTCGTCGAATTGTATCGCGTTGAACCGCTGACTCAGCTTCAGCACCAAACCATACTCGCGGGCGTCGTTGATCAAAACGTTCGCGCCGCCGCCCAAAACGAAGGCGTCCTCTACAGCGAGTCTTGAGGCTTTGCGGTACTCAATCACCTCCATCAAGTCAGCCTCGCTCTTCACGGCGCAGAAAATCTTGGCCACGCCGCCGATCTTGCAATACGTCATCGGTGCCAGCTCCACGTCGGACTGGCAGCAAGCCGGGAGGACATCTTTGAGCTTAGCTCGACCCATCGTTTTCCCGGCTCGACTCATGCCCCACTCGCCGCTCTTGCGCCAGCCGACGAGCAACTCGATCAACGTCTCCGGCCCCCAGCGTGACCACCAGATCCCCCTCAGTCAGCCGGGAAGCGACGATGTCGCTGACTGAACCGTTCTCCACATAAGTGACATCTTCGGCGCCGGCACGCTCCACAGCGTCATACACCAATCGCCCGCTCACACCCGCGATCGGTGCCTCCCGAGCCGGATACACATCAGTTACAAACACCACATCGGCATCCGCTAACGCGCTCCCAAACTCATTCGCAAAATCACGCGTCCGGCTATAGAGATGAGGCTGAAAGACAGCCACCAAGCGGCGTCCCGGCCAACCCATCCGCGCGCTCTCCAAAGTAGCCGCGACCTCGGTCGGGTGGTGCGCGTAGTCGTCGACAATCATCACATCCTCGTCCTCGAAAACGATCTCGAACCGCCGTTCGACTCCGCGCACAGATTCCAGGCCGGCAGTAAGAATTTTTGGCTCGAGACCCAAGGCCCAACCCATCGCCGCAGCGGCCAGCGCGTTGAGGACGTTGTGTCGACCGGGAAGCGACACTTCGACGTCTTCGCGACGTCCGTCCGGCAGTCGCATTTCGAACCGAGTGTCGAGTTGACGCGTTTCGATCTCGGCCCCACGCACATCGGCATCTGGCGAGAGCCCAAAGGTGACAACACTCAGGCCAGTCGGTGATTCAAAACGCCGGACACCCGCATCGTCGATACCGAGAACCAGCTTTCCATGCTCGTGTACACGAGCCGCGAACTGCGTAAATGCGGCGTCGACCTGAGCCGCCGATTCATACGTGTCGAGGTGATCGGGCTCGATGTTGGTGATAACCGCGTGATCTGGCTCGAGAGCGAGGAACGAGCGGTCAAACTCATCGGCCTCGGCCACCAACCACTCGCCCGCACCGAGGCGGACATTGCCGTCCTGTCCACGTATTCGCCCACCGACCAGCACGGTCGGGTCCCAGCCCGCAGCTTCGAGGATGGCGCCGATCATCGTCGTGGTCGTTGACTTGCCATGCGTGCCGGCGATGGCGATCCCGCGGCTACCGGACATCACCGCACCCAAGAGTTCGGCGCGCCGAACGATCTGACAACCCCGATCACGAGCCGCCTCCAGCTCGTCATTGTCCATCGGGATAGCGGATGAGATGACGACCGCTTCGGTCGGCCCTGCGTGGTCGATACCGTGACCGATGCGGACCGTGATGCCCAACGCCTCCATTCGATCGGTGGTTGCGGAGCGACTCACGTCGCAGCCAGTCACCGTGTATCCGCGCTGTACCAAGAACTCCGCGAGGCCGCTCATCCCAGCCCCGCCGATTCCCATAAAGTGCAGCCGGCGGTGGGTGTCCAAGACGCTCACGGGTCACCCGCCAGTGTTCGTCCAGCCAGCTCGAGGATCTGGTCAGCGATGATCTTCGCTGCCTCAGGTTGGGCTAGCGTTCGCGCTGCCGCCGCCATTCGTTCGCGTCGCGGTCGGTCATCGAGCAAACCAGTGATCAAGTTGCTGAGTCGTCGTGCAGTAGCCTCGGACTCCGAAATGGCGATCGCGGCGCCGGCCGCTTCGACGGCCCTGGCGTTGACCATCTGATGATCGGCCGTAGCATGCGGGTACGGCACCAGGATCGCCGGGATACCCCAGGCGGCTAACTCCGCCAGCGTCATCGCTCCGGCTCGACAGAGGGCCAGATCAAGCAACGGGTAGACCGCCCCCATGGGTGAGAAGAAGGGCTTTATCACAACCCGTTCCGGCCACTGACCGGCCGCAACCACATGATCGTAATGCTGCTCTCCGGTTTGCCAAATCAAGTTTGGAAGCGCGTCCGTCTGGTCGGCGAACAGCTTGATGATCGCCATGTTTAGCGCTTCTGCGCCTTGACTACCTCCAAGAACACCGAGTGTCGGGCGGGCCACATCGAGTCGCCCGCTGAACTCGGCTTCGACCGATTCCTGCAGTGCGATCGGGTTACCGGTCACCGTGACTCGAGTGCCTCCCGGCAGCGCCTCGTCGACGCCGGGGTACGCCACGCACACTCGGTCGGCCCAACGCGCCAGGAATCGAGTCGCCAGTCCCGGCTGGCGATTTTGCTCCTGCAGAATAAGCGGCCGGTGTGCCAAACGAGCGGCTACGCCGATTGGCACCGAGACGTAACCACCCGTACCGACCACCACGTCCGGCTTAAAGCCTCTGACGACGTTGCGAGCCGCGCCAACCGCCCGCCCTAACCGCCACGGCAGCGTGGCGTTCTTGATTCGTCGGTGACGATCCACGATCGGCGCATCGATCAGCTGGTACTGAAAGCCTGCCGCGGACAACAACTCGCGATCCGTTTCGCGGTGGCTGCCGATCAGCATGATCGCCGCTGGGTGTCGCCGCTGTGCCAGCTCGTGGGCCAGGTTCAACGCTGGAACTAGATGCCCTCCGGTGCCGCCACCGGCGATTAACACGCGAGCCGCCGTCTCGTCATGCTCGCTGACGTCCAACGGGGACCACCCTCCTCCACCACCGCCAGTGCTTGATCGCAGGTTCCCGGCGTGGTGGGTCGATGCCATCACGGGAGATGCTCAAGAGAATCCCGATCGCAGCCATGTGAACGATCAACGCCGTGCCGCCATATGAGACGAACGGCAGTGGCAGCCCGGTGGTCGGCAAGACCGCCGTCGCGACACCGATGTTGACTAACGCTGAGAGCAGAATCAACGTTGTCAATCCCGAGCCCAGCAAGAAGCCAAAGTTGTCCGGCGCACGTCGCGCGATCCGGTAACCCAATGCTCCCAAGTAGACAAACGCTATCAACACCGTCATTGTGCCGACGATCCCCAACTCCTCACCGACGATCGACAAGATGAAGTCGGTGTGTGCCATCGGCAGAAAGGCGAACTTCTGCTTGCTTGATCCAAGCCCGACACCAAACCAACCACCCGATCCCAAGCTGATCAATGATTGATTGATCTGGTACGAAATCCCCTGCACGTCCTGTGTGGGGTCTAAGAACGCTGCTAGCCGCCGCATCCGGTAAGGCTCGAGCACCATCACCAGCGCCGCCAACGGGATCCCCGCCGCACCGGCTTGAAGCAGGTACCACCACTTGACACCGGCCATGAAGAGCAACGTCGCCGCCAGCGCCCCGATCATCATCGCGCCTTTGAAGTCCGGCTGGAGGACGACGAGCCCGGCCATTATTACCGGCAGCAGCAGCAAGGGGACGAGCTGGTCGCCTCTCTGGTCCAACTTCTTGGCCTTCAGTGCCAGTATCGCCGACATCCACACGATGATCGCCAGTTTGGCCAGTTCGATCGGCTGGAATGTGAGTCCTGGCAGAGCGATCCACCGTCTGGCGCCGTTGATCTCCGGCGTGAGGGCGGTGCCAAACGGCAGCGCCAGGAACAACAACAGTACCAACGCCACCCACATGAGCGGCTTCGATACCCGTGCCCAGATTTGATAGTCGAGCCGCGATGCCAGCGCCATCACGATGACACCTACTAGCGCCTTGGCGGCCTGGCTTTGAAAGAACGTCGTGCTGCTACCGTGACGGGCTAACGACAGTACCGAGCTCGAGCTATAGACCATCACAAGCCCGAATCCAACCAGCAGCAACACCAAAGTCCGGAGCCGCCGATCGGCTTGTCCGCGCGGAGCCTTCGGCGGTCGCTTCGCCTTGCGCGCGGTCGTTCGGCGACGGTTGGCGCGCTTCTTGGGACGACCGATCATCGGACGACCTCCCGTTTGGCCGCGGCTGCCACCAACTGGCGAAACTGCTCGCCTCGCGCCTCGTAGTTGACGAACTGATCGTAGGAGGAGCACGCCGGCGAGAGCAGCACCAGATCGCCGGGTTGAGCCAGCTCACGCGCGCGTTCCACGGCCCGCTCCAGAGTGCCGACATCGGTCACATCAACAACGCCATCAAGCTCGCTGACGATCTGCGGGCCTGATTCCCCAATCGCCAACACATGGCGCGCACGCGCCTCCAATAGTGGGGCCAATGGTGCGTAGGGAGAGCCCTTGTGACGGCCCCCCAAAATGACGATCAACGGTTGATCGAACGCCTCGAGTGCGACCGTGACCGACTCGACGTTGGTCGCCTTCGAGTCGTTGACAAACGTCACCCCGTCGACGACGCCTACGCGCTCGAGACGGTGCTCGACCCCGCCGAAAGACGCTAACCCGGAGCCGATCGCGGTCGGCTCAACCCCCATGAGCTCTGCTGCGAGCGTCGCCGCCAGTGCGTTCTGAACGTTGTGCTGCCCTGGGATTTTCAGCGCGGCAGTTTTGACGATCGGGCCCGAGTACGCCTCGCCGGTCAGCGTAATCCAACCATCGTCGACCCATGCCCCTCGTTCAACCGCCTCGTAACGGTGAAACCAGTGCCGTGTTGCAGATCGATCGGAACCGAAGTTCGACAGCGCACGGTCCTCAGCATTCAGGCAGAGATGATCGCCGCGGTCTTGGTTCATAGCGATACGCGCCTTGTCCTGAGCGTACGCGTGGACATCAGGATAGGTGTCGAGGTGATCAGCGGTCAGGTTTAGGACCACCGCCACCCGCGGCTTAAAGGTCTCGATCCGGGCCAACTGGAACGACGACACCTCGAGCACATACCACTCGACGTCAAAATCCTCGAGCACGGCAGTTGAAAAAGCGCGCCCGATATTGCCGGCTACACTGACCGAGATGCCGCCCGTCTGGGCGACAGCTCCAAGCAGCGCGGTGGTCGTCGTCTTGCCGTTGGTGCCCGTGACTGCGGCCACGGGTGCGCGGGCAAACCACCACGCGACCTCGATCTCACTGAAGATCGGCCGATCACAGACTGGCGGTGCTACCAGGATCTCGGCGTCGGGCGGGATTCCAGGGCTAACCGCGATCCAGTCGCAGTCTGCGAGTAACTCACGATCGTGCCCTCCCGCGTTGGCTTCGATGCCCTCGTCCGCCAGTGTGCGAGCCGTGAGGGCGACGTGGTCTGACGCTGAGACGTCGGACGCGTAGACGCTGGCCCCCATCCGCTGCAACAGGCGCGCGGCCGCCATCCCCGAGCGTCCCAGCCCGAGCACCGCAACGCGCGCACCATCGACCTGGACCGGTGGATCGATCACCGCAGTTTCAACGTCGAAGCAGCGAGCAGGGCGAACAGCACCCCGAGGATATAGAACCGCATGACGATCTTCTGTTCGTCCCACCCAAGAAGCTCGAAATGATGGTGAATCGGGCTCATCTTGAAAACTCTCTTCCCGCGCAGTTTGAACGACGCCACCTGGATTATCACCGATAGTGTTTCGAGCACGAACACGCCGCCGACAAAGATCAAGGCGAACTCCATCTTGAGCAGCACCGCGAGCGTTCCAAACGCGCCGCCGAGCGCCAGCGATCCAGTGTCGCCCATGATGATTTCTGCTGGATGAGCGTTGTACCAGAGAAACCCCAGCGCAGCACCGAGCAACGCCGCACAGTAGATGGTCAGTTCACCGGCACCCGAGAAGTACGGAATCTGCAGATAGCTTGACCAGTCGGCGCGACCGATCACGTACGCAAACGCGGCAAAGGCGGTTGCCGCGATCGCTCCCAACCCGATCGCCAGTCCATCCAGACCGTCGGTCAGGTTGACGGCATTGGTCGCAGCGATCACCACCAAGATGATGAACGGGATGTAGAGCCAGCCGAAATCGACAAAGCGCTCTTTGAAAAACGGCACGGAGGTGAGCGTCGTGTACTCGCCGTGAACCGGTTGCGTGTAGAGCCACACGCCCAGCACAACACCCAGCAGGACTTGTCCGACGACCTTCTGGATGGCGATCAGCCCTTCCGATTTCTGCTTCACGACTTTCAGATAGTCGTCGAGGAATCCCAACCCCCCCATCCAGAGCGTAGCCACGAGAACCATCTGAATGAACGGCTGGCTCAAATCGGCCCAAAGCAGAGTCGGGACGACGACGGCCAGGATGATCAGCACGCCACCCATGGTCGGTGTGCCGGCCTTGCTGTAATGGGCCTTTGGACCCTCTTGCCGGATCGGCTGTCCCGCACCAAGAACACTCAAGCGTCGAATCAGCCATGGACCCAGTAGGAACGCGAGCGCAAGTGCGGTGACAGTCGCGTAGGCAGAGCGGAACGTTATGTATCGAAAAACGTTGAAGAACGTGTGCTGGTCAGCCAGTGGAACGAGTAGGTCGTAGAGCATCTACCGCCGCCTTATCGATTGATCTCGACCGAGCAACCCAGACACGCCTCGCGAACCGGTTCGACCACGTGCTCCAGCGCTGCACCACGACTGGCCTTGAAGAGGACCGCATCACCAGGGCGGAGGTTCTCGATCAGCCACCGGATCGCTCCCGGCTGGTCGTCGAATCGGAGCGCTGTCACGCCCTCATCCTCGGCCCCGCTGGCTATCGACGCGGCCCCGGCGCCAACCGCTACAACGACTTCAACACCAGCCGACGCCAGATCGCACCCGACCTGCCGATGCAGCATCTCGCTTTGGTCGCCCAATTCCAGCATTTCGCCGAGCACGACGACGCGTCGACGGGCATCATCAAGGGCCACCAGGGTAGCCACCGCCGAGGCCACACTCTCGGGGTTGGCGTTGTAGCAATCAACCAGCGCGACCACGTCCCCCCATCGCTCCAATTCCATCCGCAGCGGCAATGCATCGGGCTCGGCGATCCCGACGGCGATCGCCCCTGGCGAGATATCCGCCTCGCGGCCCACGGCGACCGCTGCCAGCGCGTTCACGACATTGTGCCGACCGACCAACCGCAGGCGGTAGGTGCGCCCATCGATCTCGAACCTCCCGCGTCCTTCGCCGTCCAGCTCCCAGCGCTCCGGTCGAACGTCGTTCGATGGCTCGATACCGTAGGAGACCAGCCTGCACTTCAACGTCGAAACCGCAGCTATCAACCGCGGGTCATCACCGTTGTAGAACAAGGTCCCGTCGGGAGACAGGGCTCGTCCGAGAGCCAACTTCTCCTCCATCACGGCCTCGACCGAACCCAATCCCTCGAGGTGGCTCGCCGCAACGCTAGTAATGACCGCCATCGTTGGTTGAGCGATGCGCGACAGAATCGCGATCTCCCCCGGCTCGCTGGACCCCAGCTCGACCACCGCCCAGGCATCATCGGGATCGATCTTGAGCAAGGTGAGTGGGACGCCGATCTGATTATTCAAGTTGCCCACGGTGGCCGAGGTCGAGAAACGTTGCGCTAGCACCGCCGCGATCAACTCTTTTGTGGTCGTCTTTCCATTCGAGCCGGTGACCGCGACGACCTGCGTCGAGAGCGCGTTCCGATAATGCGCCGCCAACGCCTGGAGCGCAGCCCGCCCGTCGGGTACGGCCCAGAATGCGATCTTCGCTCGATCGGTGAAACCCCTATCCTCGCCCACCGCACCAGACACGCCAGCAGCCACTGCGGCATCCAAGAAATCATTGCCATCGTAGCGGTCGCCGCGAATCGCAACGAACAGCTCGCCGTCTGTTGCTCGGCGGGTGTCGATCGTGACACCGCAGAAGGCTTGGGGCGGCTGTCCGCTGGGTTCTACGCCTAGCGCAGCGGTCACCTGATCGACGGTCAGCTTAGCGCTCACGCCGCACCGTCTCGAGCTGCCAAGGCGCGTTGAACCACGTCACGATCGCGAAACGGAATCTGCTGGTTGCCAATCAGAATGTGCTCCTCATCGCCTTTGCCGAGCACACATACGACGTCGCCCGGCTCAGCCTCGTCAATCGCATATTCGATCGCTGCCGCGCGGTCATCGATCCGCTCCCACCGGGCCGGGGTGTCATCAAATCCGACGATGGCGTCAGCAACGATTTGATCGATCGGCTCGCGGCGCGGGTTATCGGTGGTGAGAATCGCGACCTCTGCCAACGTTCCCGCGACGCGAGCCATCTCTGGTCGCTTGGTGCGATCGCGCTCGCCCCCACAGCCGAAGACGCACAAGATCCGTCGCGCTCGGGTACCACGCACCGCCAGCAGGACCCGTTCAATCGCCTCGGGTGTGTGGGCGTAGTCGACGACTGCTGTGATATCAACGCCGCGGTACACCTCGTATCGACCGGGTACGTGGTCAACTCCGGCCAGCGCTCGACCCACGGCCTTCGGCTCAGCCCCGAGCCCCACGCCCAACGCCGTCGCCGCCAGCGCGTTGGCGGCGTTGAAGCGACCAGCCATCGACAGACGGGTCGTGAAGCGGCCGCGCGGAGTACGCACATCCATTGTCGTACCGTCGCGTTCGACGTCCATCCGCTCGGCGTACACCTCGGCCTCGGGGTTGCTTTCGCTAAAGCGCCACGTCTCGTCGGGCCCCGCGGCTCGAAACCGATCACCCCAGACGTCGTCTGCGTTCACCACCCCAAAGCCGTGCTGCTCTCGAAGCAAACGAAAAAAATCGAGCTTCGCCTCGCCGTACGCTTCCATGGTAGGGTGAAAATCGAGGTGATCAGGGCTCAAGTTCGTAAACCCGCCAGCCGTGAAATGAATCCCGCCAATGCGCTCGAGCGCGATCGCGTGGCTCGAGACCTCCATCACGACCGAGCTCACCCCTTCCCGTTCCAAGTCCGCAAAAAGGCGCGCCAATTCAGGCGCCTCGGGCGTCGTAAACCCGGTCTTGAAAACCCGTTCGCCACGCCGGGCACCGAGCGTTCCCAGCGTCGCCACCTCATCGCCACCCAGAACCGCCGCTGTCATAAACGTCGTCGTCGTCTTGCCATTGGTTCCGGTGATCCCAATCACCCGCATGCGAGTCGTGGGATCACCGGCGACTGCATGCGCCACCGGTCCGATCGCGCGGCGAACGTCATCGACGACGATTACCGGCATCGGCCACGCACCCTCGTGATCGACCAACCCAGCAACGGCGCCGGCTTCGACCGCCGCGGGGACAAAGCGATGGCCATCGGCCTCAAAACCGGTGATCGCCGCGAACAAATCCCCGGGTCGCACACGACGGCTGTCATGCGACACCCCGGTGACACGGGGGTCATCGTCGCCAACGACCCTTCCGTCGACCCGCTCAGCCAGCGCGGAGAGACGTGGCGCCTCGACGGCCACCGTCACTATCGATCCCGAACCAATACGACGCCGCCGCGGGTCAGCACCTCCCCAGGCTCGGGATCCTGGCCAACGATCGTCCCCGTTCCATCAAACGCGAGCTCGATCCCGAGACGCGATGCGCGGCGGATGGCCTCACGCAGACCCAGTCCAGTGAAATCCGGCACCTTGACGTACGTGCGCGGATCGACGCCGTCCGGTAACTCCATCGGCTCCGACAGAGCGGGTGTGTCGGGCTCTGCCGCAGGCAACTCGCCAAACCCATCGGACACACGCTGCACAACCTGCTGAGGGGACCGAAACCGCTCAACCAGCGCGGGCGATCGATCCACCGCGCGAGTCAATAGGGTGTTCTCGACGATCTCGTGGAACACCGGTGCCGCCACCAACCCTCCATAGAACTTGCCCACCGGTTCATCGATGCGGACGAAGACTGCGTATCGCGCATCGTCAGCGGGGAAGAACCCCGCAAACGACGAGGTGTGCCGCTTGTGGTCATACCCCCCTTTGCCGACCTTCCGCGCGGTACCGGTCTTCCCCGCCACCGGGAGCATGTCGATCTGTGCGCTCCTGGCAGTGCCAGACTCGACCACGCGAACGAGTGCCTGGGTCACCAAACGCGCCGTTTCAGGCCTCATGACGCGACGGACGGGCTGCGGACGACCCTCGAACTCGACACCACCCTCGGTGTCGACGATCCGCCTCACCAAGTAGGGTCTCAGCAGCTCGCCACCGTTGGCCACCGCACTGTAGGCCATCGCCATCTGGACCGAGGTTACCATGACCTCATACCCCATAGTCACCGATCCGGCTGTCAGCGCAGACCATTCATCCGGGCGTTTGAGTAGGCCGCGAGGCTCGCCCGGAAAATCGAGACCAGCAGGCAATCCGAACCCGAATTTGCGGGCATACTCGTAGAGCCGATTGTCACCGAGGCGGTCAGCGAGCTTGATCGAGCAGATGTTCGACGAAGCCTCGATGACCTGCTCGACGGTCAGATAGTCATACGGGTGGACATCGTGAATCGTGCGCCCCCTATGTCGCCACGTGCCGTGCTCACAGAACAGCGAATCGCTGGGTGCCGCCAACGATTCTTCGTACAAACCGGTGAGTGGGACGATCTTGAATGTCGACCCCGGTTCGAACTGATCGACCACAGCTACGTTTCTCCCCCGCTGGTCACTTTTTCTGGGTCCGCCGCGAGTCGCCATCGCCAGCACCTCGCCGGTTCGTGGGTCGACGACCACCACGCTTCCGGCTTTGGCGCGAGTCTTATTCATGGCTGTCTCGAGAGCGGCCTCGACGATCTCCTGCACCCCCAGATCAATCGTCAGGTGCAAGTCTCGACCGTGGACTGGAGCCTGGACTGGAAACGTGAAGTTCGGGTACTCATGGCCCAAGGCGTCTCGCTGGTGGATGGCGTAACCGGGAGTTCCACGAAGAACCTCATCGTAATACAACTCTATGCCGTCAAGACCTTTGTTTTCGGTGTTAACCTTGCCAAGCAGGTCGCCTGCCAGCCGATCGTAGGGATAACGGCGCACGCGATACGACTCCACACCCACGCCATCGAGATTCGCGGCTTCGAGTTGGTGCACGATCTCGGGGGACATCCCACGCGTAAGACGTACGTACCATCCGCCTTCCTCCAGACGGCGGTTGACCTCGCGGGCGCCGACCCCCAAGATCGAGGTCAGCGTCTCAACAAACTGTTCTGCCTCGTCGGGATCCACGTGGCGTGGGACGAGGTAGACCCCATACTCCTCTTCATTGACCGTGAGAGGCACCCCGTTACGATCGTAGATCGTGCCCCGCTCGGGCGGGATGACGATCCGCTTCTTCTGCTGTTTTTGGGCTGTTGTCCGGTATTCGTCGTGGCCGCGAACCTGGATCTCGAAGAACGCGACTCCGAGCCGAGCTGAAAACACGAGAAGCAAGACGAAGATGAACCGTTGGCGACGACGTCCGATTCGAAGGCGATCGGACTCACTCACCTTCTTGGAGCGGATCCCTCGGGAGCGAGCCACTATTGGCTCGTCAGCGCGAGAGCTTCCTCCTGCCAGAGCGCATCAAGCCAACCACCCACAGTCGCCAGCACTCCACCATCGATCTTGGCTGGCAGCGGCGGTGCGTGCGCGGGGGTACCATCGGGAACCGGCAGCCAAACGATGTCCATCTCGGTCGGAGTGACCATGCCTAGGCGCCGATCCGCAACGTGTGTTACCCGGTCTCGGGTCGTCAACACTGCGATCGAACGCGCCAGCGCATCGTTCGCGGTCTCCAGATCTCGCGCCGTGGTCTTCTGCTCTAAAGCGCGATCAGACCATCGAATCGCGACCGACTGGACATAGATCTTGCCCACGACGACTGCAGCCGTGAGCAACAGGAGCGTCGGCAGATAATGCCACGCAAAACTGGTTCGGCGACGGGTTCGGTGTTCGATCTTGCGATACTCACGAACGTAGACGTTCACCGACTCCCTACTTTCCAGCGCTAGGTTTGGTCCGCCACCTGGCGGCGCCGCTCGATGGCGCGCAAACGCGCGCTCCGAGCACGAGGATTGGCGGCGACTTCGGCCTCGGTCGGACGGATCGGTCGGGGGGTGAGCACGTCCGCCTCAGAAACCTTGTCACACCGGCAAACGGGGAGATCGGGCGGACACTCGCAATCCGCCGCCAACTCGCGGAAATACCGCTTGACTACACGGTCTTCCAACGAGTGATACGCGATCACCACTAGCCGGGCGTCGGCGTTCAGCCGCCGCTCAATTTGTTTAAGACCACTCTTTAATGCCGTCAGTTCGTCATTGACGGCGATTCGGATCGCCTGGAAGACCCTGGCGACGCTCTTGAGTTGGTGCGAGCTCGCTGGGACCGCCGACTCGACGATGGTTCGCAGCCGATTGGTGGTATCGATCGGTTCGCGTTCGCGCTCACGCACGATCGCTTTGGCGATACGCCGTGCGTGACGCTCTTCGCCGTAGTCACGGATGATTTGCTCCAGGGCCGATGGTGCGGCGCGCGACAACAATTCCCGAGCAGGTTCCCCTCTGGGCCCCATCCGCATATCCAGCGGAGCGTCCTGACGGTAGCTGAAGCCGCGCACCACGTCGTCGACTTGCGCCGAGGAAACGCCGAGGTCGAGCAGAGCGCCATCGAAATGCGCTTGCTCGAACCTCGACGTCCGGTCGATCTCGGCGAAGTTCGTATTCAATAACTCGACCCGATCACCAAATCGCGCCAACCGCTGGCCTGCGAACTGGATCGCCTGCGGATCCCGATCCACTCCCACTAATCGTCCGGCTGGCGCCGATGCCTCGAGAATCGCCTCGGCGTGCCCACCACCACCGAGCGTGGCGTCGAGGTACGTTTTTCCTGTGGCTGGCCTTAGCATCGCGATCGTCTCCGTCAACAGGACCGGTTCGTGGAACCGCCACTCGGGCACGGTCGCGCTACAGGTACTGGGTCAACCATTGATCGAACTCCTCACCAGCTTGGCCAACAAACTCCTCATAACGCTTCGGGTCCCACATCTCGATCACGTCCCCAGCGCCCACAAACGTGACCTCGTCGCCAATACCTGCCAGCTTGGCGAGAGGGCTCGGGAGTAGAATCCTCCCCTGGGCGTCGACAGTCGTTTCGACGGTATGTCGCATGAGTTGGAGAAAGTGGCGTCGCTGCTCGGGATCGATCCGGGCTTTCTGGCGGTCGAATCGCGCCAGAACCCGATCCCACTCGACCAACGGGTAGAGGAAGAGACATGACCCCAGCCCACGGGTAGCAACAAAAGATTGACCCGCCTCGCCGTTCCTAAAACGTGCTGGAAGGCTGACCCGACCCTTCTCATCGATTGAATGCGTGTACTGACCAAGAAACGACGTTTTGACCCCACAACGCTCGTGTTCACAGCCCACTTTCTCCCATTATTTCCCACCTGGCCCCACATTGTAGGGCGAATGCTCCTTCCCTGTCAAGTATGGACACAAAAAACCGCCTTCCCAAGCGGGCAGGCGGTCATCCTGGCTGGTCCGCAGCGTAGTCGGCGGGGTTACTCCACTCTGACCGGCTCGGCGGGGTAGCCCAACGCGGTCAGCTTCTCCCTGTCCTCGTCCATCCGTTCGGCCTCGGTCGCCGGGCGGAACGGTCCGACGCGGACGCGATAGAAACGGCGGCCGTCGATCACCGCGTCCTGGATCGTGCTGACGAACCCTTCGGCTTTGAGGCGCTTGGACAAGTCGGTCGCGCGCGCGGCACTCGAAAACGCGCCGACCTGCAGGTAGACGAGATCGCCGGCATCGGACGGCGGAAGCTCGGCTGGGGGTCGGTCCTCGGACGGCGGCGGTTCGAACGCCGGTTCGGCGGCGGTTGGTTCGGGCTCGGGTTCGGTCGGCTCCCCAGCTTCGGGCTTGGCTTCGGCGGGTGGCTCGGGTCCGGGTTCAGGCTCATCAGCCTCAGGCTCGGGTTCGTCGGTCGGTTCCCCAGCCTCGGGCTTGGCCTCGGTAGGCGCTTCGTCAGCTGCCGCGTCTCCGGCTGGATCGGCTTCACCCTCCGCCGGAGTGGCTGGCGCCGCCGAGGTCACCGGGATGCCGGTCAGGACCGGGACCCCCGAGATCGCCTCCGGCGCCCCATCCGGGGTGGCGGTAACGATGATGCCGAAGGTCTCCAGCGAGGTCGCGCTCTCAAATGCACCGGTCCCCTCCGGACCCACCGTGACCACACCAGCCAGAGTCGACTCCTTGACGCGCTCCTTGCTGGGAACGATCCATACCGTGTAGGCGTTGACGTCGCGGTCTTCTTGGTCGAGCTCATCGATCAGCGGTAGCCCCTCGACCTCCACCACCAGGGCCTGTCCCGCGTCGCCCTCGGTTACCTTGACCACCCCCGCGCCGCTGGGCGCGTGCTGGGTAGGCTGAAGCGCGAACTCCCAATCGTGCGTTGACACGACTTCCTCTTCGGCCGCCGGCGCGGCATCCGCGGCCACCTCGGGCTCACCATTCTCCACTGCGTCGTCCTGAGCGATGACCGGCATCGTCAAAGCGAAGGTGGCAAACACTCCGACAAAAACTGTTCTAAGCACCGTCTGTTCTCCTCTGTGGGTATTGACTATCGGCTGATGTTTCGGGCGATTCAGCGGTCGGCCTACGAGAACCGGTACCCGCCCTGGAAGCCGAGGTTCCTGGCAGGACCTCGTACTCGGCCTCGATCTCGCGGCGTTCCACTTCACGCGCCAGACGGCGCGATTCACGGCGCCACTTGAAGGCACCCCAGATGCCAACTGCAGCCAGCTTGGCAGCGATCGCCCACGGCCCGCCGCGGAGGAGCCATCGCGCGAACCACCTGCCGAAGATCAGTCTACCGAAGACGCTCACTCTTCACCCTTTCGTTGCGATCAAGCTACGCTCTGCCGAGCGCTCCCCCAACTCACCTTCATTTCGTCGATTCAACCGTCGCCAATCGGTCCTCGACGATAGTCGCCAGCGCTTGGATGAAGTCCGGATCGTCGTTCTGCATTGCGGCGCGAGCGTATGCGAGTCCGCGCCGGTTCGCCAGATCGCGGGCTTCGATGTCGAGGTCGTAGAGTACCTCGAGGTGATCGGCCACGAACCCGATCGATTGCACGACCACACTTCTCTCCCCCCGCTCTGCGAGCTCATCGATCGTCTCCAAGATGTCCGGACCCAGCCACGGTTCGCCGGTACGGCCAGCGCTCTGATAGGCGAAGGACCAACCGTCCAGGCCCACGGCCTCGGCTACCAGTTGGGCCGTGCGCTGGAGTTGTTCAGGGTACGGATCGCCGCGATCGAGCACCGCGGCGGGTACCGAATGCGCCGTAAAAACGACGTGCGGGTTGTCGCCCGCGCCTGGCAGCGCATCGCTGAGCCGCCGGGCGAGCCCGTCAATAAACGCCGGATGGTCATGCCAACTGGAAACGATGTCCAAGCACATACCGTCGGGTCGCTTCTTTTCCGCATACGTCTGGTACTCCGCGATCGAGCGCAACGAATAGTGCGGAGCCAATACGAGGCCGACCGCTTGTTTGATGCCGTCGGCGGCCATCTGCTCAACGACATCGCCAATGAACGGCGCCACGTGCTTGAACCCGACATACAGCTGAACTTGAGCTCCACGATCTCTGAGCGTTGCTTTAAGCGCCGCCGCCTGCCGACGCGTGATGCGATTTAGAGCGGTGGGACCTCCGACTGCTCGGTAGCGCTCCACCAGCTCGTCGAGCAGCTTCGGCGGGGGTGGGCTGCCACGTCGAATGTGGGTGTAGTACGGTTCGACGTCCTCCAGTCGCTCGGGGGTCCCGTACGACATGACCAGCAATCCCGGTGTCACGCGGTCTCCTCGTGAACTAGCTCGACCAACCGTTTCAAGTTGTCGACGGGTGTGTGGGGGAGAACTCCATGACCGAGGTTGAACACGTGCCCCGCACGGCCACCCGCGGCGGCCAAGATCGCGCGGGTATCACGCTCGGCGACCTCCCAGGGGCCGGCCGCGGTCGCCGGGTCGAGATTACCCTGGACTCCACGATCGCCGACGATCTCCCACCCGCGGTCGAGATCGATCCGCCAGTCGAGCCCGATGACATCCCCCCCAGCCTCGGCTAATGACGGTAGCAGCCCCGCCGTGTCGGTCCCAAAGTGGATCGTGGGAACCGGCGGCAGGCCGGCGAACAACCGTTCCATGTGCGGCTGAATCGACCCGCGATAATCGCTTGGGCTCAGCGCTCCGACCCAGGAATCGAAGACCTGCAGCGCTTGGGCGCCAGCTTCGACCTGAGCCGTCAGATACGCGATCGTCGCGTCAGTCAACTGCTCCATCAGCCGCCGCCAGGCGCCGGGGTGTTGGTGCATAAAGCCCTTCACGAGATGGAAGCGTCTCGACGGTCGACCCTCGATGAGGTATGCCGCGAGCGTGAACGGTGCGCCCGCGAAACCGATCACGGGTACCGCGCTCGCGCGTCGGATCAGATCGATCGCCTCGAATAGCTCGGCCACGTCGGATTGTGGATCGAATACGGACAGCCGTTCAACGTCGGCCGGATCTCGTAACGGGCTCTCGACGACTGGGCCAACCCCGGATTGGATCTCGAATTGGACGCCCAGGCCAAGAAAAGGCAGGGTGATGTCGGAGAAGACGATCGCGGCATCGACTCCGAGCCGGTTGACCGGTTGGAGCGTGACTTCGGTGCAGAGCTCGGGCTGGCGAACGATCTCCAGCAACGAATGATGTTTGCGAATCGCGCGGTACTCGGGCAGACATCGACCCGCCTGTCGCATGAACCAGACCGGCGTACAATCCACCTCTTCCCTGCGACAGGCGCGGAGGAAGCGGTCGCTCACGAGAGCCACAACCGGTTAAGCAAGCGCTTGCCGGGCAGCGGTCAGCGTGGCGTCGATCTCGTCCTCGCCGTGGGCCAGCGTCACAAACCACGCTTCGTAAGGCGACGGTGGCAGGCTGATGCCGCGATCCAGCATACCGTGGAAGAACCGCGCGAATGCTTCACCGTCGCCGGCTTGGGCTTGGGCGAAAGAGCTCGGCGGTCGCGGGGTCCAAAAGAGCGTCAGCAGAGATCCCAACGTAGCCACGCTGGCGCGTCCAGCGTGCGGGCTAGCGTCGATCGCTTCCCCAAGCCCGGTGACGAGCCGAGCCGTCTGTTGTTCCAACCGATCAAACACACTGCGATCGGTGAGACGTCCCAAAGTGGCGGCGCCTGCAACCATCGCCAACGGGTTGCCCGACAGAGTGCCGGCTTGATACATCGGTCCATCGGGTGCGACATGAGCCATGATATCGGCCCGGCCGCCAAACGCCCCGACCGGAAGACCACCGCCGATCACTTTCCCCAAACACGTCAAGTCAGGGATCACACCGTACCGCTCCTGGGCGCCGCCCGGCGCCACGCGGAACCCCGTTATGACCTCGTCGAAGACCAGCAGTGCGTCATGTGCGCTGGTTTGCTCGCGCAGAAGCTCGAGAAAACCCGCCGCTGGCAAGACCAGCCCCATATTTGCAGCCACCGGCTCGACCAACACCGCCGCGAGCTCGTCTCCATAACGGTCGAACAGCTCGGTCACCGCATCTAGATCGTTGTACGGAGCCACTAGCGTATCACGGGTGGCTTCTGCGGACACCCCAGCGCTCCCCGGCAACCCCATCGTCGCGACTCCGGAGCCCGCCGCCGTCAAAAGCGCGTCGATGTGCCCATGGTAACACCCGGCAAACTTCAGGATCTTTGTCCGCCCCGTGTGGGCTCGCGCCAAGCGAACAGCGCTCATCGCCGCTTCCGTCCCCGAGGATGTGAAACGCATCCGCTCGACCGACGGCATCGCGGCCTGAATGCGCTCCGCGAGCGCGATCTCAGCCGGGGTCGGCGCGCCGTAGCTCGTACCACGGCTGGCAGCTGAACGGACCACATCAACGACGCCGGGGTCGGCGTGACCGAGGATGATCGCGCCCCACGACGAGACGTAGTCGATTCGTCTGACGCCGTCCGCGTCCCACACGTATGCGCCTTCGGCACGGGTTACAAAGCGCGGGGTCCCCCCCACCGCACCGAACGCTCGCACCGGGCTGTTGACTCCCCCGGGGAAGAACTCTTTGGCTTGCGCAAACAGCTTCTCGTTCACGCCTCCGGGCCCCCTACCAACGCCATTATGTCGGCCAGCGGACGATGGACCCCTACCAGTTGGGGAACGTCGCGGACCGTCGCCAGCCGGCCTTCAGTCGCCCTCAGGTCGCGAACGAGGTCCTGAAAAGCGCCCAGGTCATCCGTCTCGTACGCGACGATGAACTCCTGGTCGTCGAGCCCAAACGAATACGCGAGCAACTGCTGGATCATCGGGTAGCGCCGCCCCACCCGGATGTGCTCCGACATCTGCCGCCGCTGCTCCTCCTCCGGCAGCAAGTACCACTCGGTCGTTTTGACGAATGGGTAGACGATCAGATACCGGGAGCGATTACCGGTAAACATCGCCTCCTCCTGGGGAGTTCTCTCTCTTACGTATTTAGAAGGTCGGACCAAGCCGATCATGGAATGGGAGATCGTGCACCATTTCCCGACACCCGAACGCAACAGCGCGCTCGCGGTCTCCTCAAGGTCTTCGAGTGACGCGCCGAGACGCCAGAACAGCAGGTCCACGTCGGTCCGGGTGCCGATCATCGAATAGGTGTACGTCGTCACCCTCTCGGCGGCTCGACTAGCGGCCTCGAGCAGTTCTTCGCAGTCCACGCGACGCGCTTCACGCGACTCTCTTCGCCACGCGGGGTCGACTTGCAACGCCAGCACGTGGACGAAATTGCGAGTGCTCAACTCAGCCAACCGGCAGCATCCAGAGCGGAGTAGGTAATCACGATGTCCGCACCTGCACGAACGATCGCGTTCAGCGACTCGAGCACCGCAGCTTCGTGATCCAGCCAACCGCGTTCAGCGGCCGCTGCCAGCATCGCGTACTCACCGCTCACACTGTACGCAGCGAGCGGCGCGTCGAACCGCTCGCGCGCGACGCGAATCACGGCGGGATAGGCCAGCGCCGGCTTGATCATCTCCA
>JBFGIA010000039.1:0-19873 GCA_041577935.1 Gemmatimonadota bacterium
CCCTGGGGTAGTCCGATCGTGTCGCCCCGGATCGCTTTCCACGCGGCCACAAGAACGACGCCGGTCGCGACCAAGCCAATGATCGACACCACCGCAATCTCGGACCTCGAAGTCCAGTCAACGACCTCAAGTTGATTCCCTACTTGGTGCGGCAACCAGTTGTGGAAGTCCCACTTGTCGCTACCGGGAAAGAGAACCTTTCCCATCACCGGCTCGCGTCCCCAACTCGCCTCCTCGCCAACTAGAACGAGGCACACAAACCCAACCAAAAACCAAGGCATGAAGCGCCGGCCAGAGCGCCACAGAGCGATGGCAACGCCGACACATAGAACAAAAGCGACCGCAAGAATCACCGCCGGCAGCGACTCGATGTATCCGCCTCTTTGGAGCACGCTTGCCCGATAGACGTAGAGCGGTGTCACTAGGGTCCCGCAGATCGTGACGTAGGCCAAAAGCCACACCCAATCCCCAGTCCTTCTTGGCATTCCAGGGACCACGGCTCTAGAATCTTCGCTCCGCATCAGTGCCTGTGTCGGTTCCTATCGATTGACCGGAGGTCGTCGTGTTCAGAAGAAACCTCGCGTTCTCATTGATTTTTTTTGCATCGTCTGCGCCACTGGTCGCACAAGACGTGGCTCGGGTCGAGATCCAACCGAGCGCCGTCGAGGCGTCGGTTGGCGATACTGTACGTTTGATCGCCACCGTCTACGATAGCGATGGCAACGTCATCGAAACACCCATGCAGTGGTTCACCTCCTACGAGGTCGGTACGATCGACGCCAGCGGCACTTTCGTGGCCTATGCGGTCGGTGAACGCGAGATCGGCGTCATGGCAGGCGAGAAGCACGTCTCCATTCCGGTCGCTGTAAGGCCGTTGCCAGCGGCTTCGATCGATCTGATACTCCCAACGACATCGATCGTAGCGACCTCGTGGATGCCCCTAAAGGCGAAGGTCTACGATCGCTTGGGTCATCGAGTGTGGGGATCTGATATCAGCTGGAGCTCGAGCGACCCGACGGTGGCCGAAGTCATGAGTGGTTATCTCGTCGCGCTAAAACCCGGCACTGCGGTTATCACCGCCCAGATCGGTGCAGCATCGGCGTCAGAGCGGATCGCGGTCTCGGCAACCCCGACCGGGGACTTGGCCCTCGCCGCACGAAAGGGCGCACTCCGTACGGGTGATGTCTTCCGCTTGTTACCGACGCTGAACGGCCAGCCTCTCCCCAGCGGCTCGTTCCCACGCTTCACGGTGATTGGGGGCAAGGGTGCCCAAGTAACTGAAGGCGCCGCGTTCGTGGCCGAAGAGCCCGGTGAATACACCGTCGTAGCCGAGCTCGGAGGATCCACGGCATTCACTACGCTGTTGGTAGACAAGCGCGAGTTCGATCGCAAGCTCGAGCTGATCGGACACGGCGCGCTGGCGGCCGCCCACACTGGCGACCTGTGGGTGTACAAGAACGCCGCTTACGTAGGTGCTTTTCACGACACCAAACTCCGCGCGTTCGATATCACCGACCCCGCCAACCCGGTGCTCTCCGACTCGATCGAAGTCGACGCGCGACGTGTCAACGACGTCAAAGTCAACGCCGACGCCGGGTTCGCAGTCATGACCCGCGAGGGGGCGGCGAACCGCAAAAACGGAATCGTGATCCTCGATCTCGCCGATCCCCTGCACCCAACGGTCATCAGCGAGTACACCGAGACGTTATCAGGCGGCGTCCACAATGTGTTTATCGTCGGTGACCTCGTCTACGCCACCCACGGCGGCACCCGCGACATGCATATCATCGACGTCTCGGACCTCAATAACCCGCGCGAAGTCGGTCGCTGGGGCCTGGACAACCCGAACCGCGTGCTGCACGACATTTTCATCAAGGACGGCATCGCGTACTTGTCTTACTGGGATGACGGGTTGGTGATCCTCGATCTGGGCGGCGCCGGCGTGGGCGGAACGCCCACCGATCCGGTGTTGGTATCGCGGGTCTACTATCCCGAGGGCAACACCCACGCCGCTTGGCGCTGGAGGAACTACGTCTTCACGAGTGACGAGCACTTTCCGATCGATTGGGACCCCGAGAAGGTGTTCCAGCCGACCGGCTTCGTTCACGTTTTTGACGTAACCGACCTCGAGAACCCGGTCGAAGTCGCCAAGTATGAAGTTCCCGAGGCCGGCGCGCACAATCTGTGGATCGAGGACGACCAGGAGACGCTGTATATCGGCTACTATAACGCCGGCTTGCGTGCGCTCGACGTTTCGGGCGAGTTGCGCGGTGACCTCTACGAGCAAGGGCGCGAGATCGATTTCTATCTGACCGGCGCAAGAGACAACGTGCGCGTCCCCAACGCACCGATGAACTGGGGAGCGATGTACTACGAAGACAAGATCTTTTCGGCCGATTTCAACTCTGGCCTGTGGATCCACAGATGGGTCCCGACCGGAGACCGGCCGATCTCATAGCGCCAAAGCGTCCGTCGCCCGTTTGATGAAGCGGATTAGCGTCTTTTGTGGCTCCAGCTACGGCCGCCGCGACTCGTATAGAGCGGCGGCCGAGGCGATGGGTCGGCTCATCGCCGAGCGCGGCCTGGGGTTGGTGTACGGCGGTGGCGACGTCGGGCTCATGGGAGCATTGGCCGACGCCGCGCTCGAGGCCGGCGGCGAGGTGGTGGGCGTCATCCCTGAGGCGCTGGCGGACCTGGAGTTAGGCCACGCCGGGCTGACCGATCTCCGCGTGGTCGATACGATGCATACTCGCAAGGCACACATCATCGACATCTCGGACGCCTTTGTGGCTCTGCCAGGTGGCCTCGGGACGCTCGAGGAGCTGGCCGAAGTGTGGACGTTGGCGCAGCTCGGCTATCACGGGAAACCTTGCGCGATCCTCAACGTCGATGGCTACTACGACCCGCTGGTGACCTTCCTCGATCACGCTGTCGACCACCGCTTCATCGGGGCCGAACACCGCACGATGCTCATCGTTGAAACGGACCCCGAGACTGTGCTCGAGAAAATCGAGTGCTACGAGGCACCCACAGCGCCGAAGTGGGTCGATCGCCGCTAGTTGGCTGGGGAGGCAGGATTCGAACCTGCAACCACCGCGTTAACAGCGCGGCGCTCTGCCAGTTGAGCTACTCCCCAGCGCGGGCGGTTGAGCACCACCGTAGTCGTGCTCGTCGTTCCCGTGACAGACGCATACGTTATGCCCGCATTCACAATCCCTGCTATGCAGCACATGACTCGCGGAGGCCCTGAATGATGCGCTCGTTGATCGCCGTTTTGCCAATCTTGGCGCTCGTCTCACCGTCAATCGCCCAGGAAGTCGCCCGGATCGAGGTCCAACCGACGACCGTTTCCGTTGCATCGGGAGACACTATCTCATTCTCGATTACCGTCTACGACGGTTCCGGCAACGTCATCCCGGACGCACCGGTGCAGGGCTTCGTGACCAGCATGGGGTTGGGCCAGATGATCGACAATACCCGGTTCGCCAGCGGGCCCCCGAGCCAGGGCCAGCTCGTCTTTCGAGCCGGGTCCCGGGCAATCGCTCGCGTCGACGTCGTCGTGACGCCGGCTGCGGCGACGTCGGTTGACATAGGCCCGTTGCCGGCAACGGTCGCCGCCGGGGGCGTGGTTCCGCTAGCCGCAACCGCACGCACACGCTCCGGCGATGATCTGGCCGCTGACGTCACCGACTTTGTCTGGTCAATCAGCGATCCATCCGTAGCGACCGTCGACCCGCTCGGCAACCTCGTCACTCACTCGCCGGGGCAGGTTACGGTGAGCGCCAGCCATCGCTCCGCCTCGGCTGCTCTGGAGACCGAGGGAGCAGCGGGCTCGGGCGCTCGGGCGAGCCTCACGATCGAAGTGACACCAGCGCCTTCGGGCGCACTCGCGATCAGCGGACCGGGGCAACTGCGAACCGGCGAGGTGGGACGCTTCTCAATCGGTGGCGAAGCGATCTACCCGCGTTGGTTCGTTTCACCCAGTGGAGCGTCGATCGACGGCGAGGGAGTTCTCGTGGCTGACGAGCCTGGTACATACCTCATCGAAGCAGTGCTCGGTACCAAGACGGCCCAACACGTCGTCACGGTCGAACCGCGATCGGTCCGCCGCGATCTCAAGCTCTTGGGCCGCGGCGCGGTCACCGATCGTCTTACAGGTGATCTCCGGGTTTTCACTGGCGTTGACGGTCGCGACTACGCGTATCTCGGGACGGCCGAGTCGAATGCGGTCCTGGTATTCGACATCACCGACCCGGCGCGACCCGTTCTGACCGACAGCATCACTACCGATGCGCGCTATGTCCTCGACGTCAAGGTCAACGAAGATGCCACCCTCGGCGTCTTTAGCCGCGAGGGTGCGGCCAACCGCGCCAACGGCATCGCGATCCTCGATCTCTCTGACCCGGCCCACCCGACCGTCATATCAGAGTACACCGAGACGGTACCCGGCGGTGTCCACAACACGTTCTTCGATGGCGATCACATCTACGCCACGCACGATGGTGACGGTGCCCTCCACATCATCAACGTCAGCGACCCGGCGAATCCGCGTGAAGTCGCCGAGTGGCACACCGACACGCCGGGCCGCTATTTGCACGATCTCTACGTCAAAGAAGGCGTGGCGTATCTCGCGTACTGGCAGGACGGCCTGATCATTCTCGACGTCGGCGGTGCGGGCAAAGGCGGCAGCCCCGACAACCCGGTGTTCGTCGGGCAGCTCAAGTACGATGCCCCGGCGCTCTACGGACCCGGCGGCGGCGGGCCACGTGGTACACATAGCGTCTACGTGGACGGAAATCGCGCTTACGTCGGCGACGAAGTGTTCCCGGCAGTATTCGACATAACCCAGCCGATCGAGCCCCGCGGCTACATCCACATCGTCGACATTTCCGACCTTGAGAACCCGCGCGAGATTTCGCGTTATGAAGTACCCGAGTCGGGTGCACACAATCATTGGGTCGAGGATGGGCAGCTCTACAGCGCGTATTACCAGGGTGGAGTGCGCGTCGTCGACGTGACCGGTGACACGCGTGGAAATCTCTACGACCAGGGTCGCGAGGTCGCCCTGTACGTTACCGATGCCAGTAGCGACGCCTACAAGGAGAACCGGGCGTTTGCGTTTGGCGCCCAGCTCCACAAGGGCAAGATCTTCGTGTCCGACATGTCGAGCGGGCTGTGGGTGCTGGAGTTGACCGGTGAGCCGAGGGCTCAGTACCCGGCGGAGTAGATCGCGGCGTTACTTCTGAGTGGTAATGCTGATCGGCTGAGCGATCCAGACGACGACCGGTTGGTCTCGATTGTAAGCCACCGACCACGATGTGCTCATGGCCCACCTTTGCACGGCCTGATCACACGGTGCATGACCGCTTGAGTCGAGAATCATCGTGTTCGTCACCCTCCCAGTCAGGTCGATGCGAAGCCCGACTCTGACGGCGCATGCGATGCCGGCCTTCTTCGACAACGGCGGATAAAAGCTGAGCAGCTCTTTTGGCGTGCACCCCGTCAGACACTTTGGCTTTACTGTGTAGGGCGTAAAGACAAACGACGTCTCTGAAACTTCGGGTGCGACCGTCAACGCGGGAGGAGGCGTCTCGATAACCGGGGCATCGGCCACGATCTCGGTCTCGGCGATCGTAATCTCTTCTTCGATAAACTCGGTGGCGATCACCGGAGTGGCCGGTTGAGCGAGCTCCTCGGGCGGTGGCGGGATCTTTGTCTCGGGCGGGATGTCGATGACCGCGATCTCGTCACCGCTGGCTGCGAATCCCCGGTCCATCGACGGAACGACCGCGAATAGGATCACCAACACATGGACAACCACCGCCAAGGCCACAAACCAACCGAAGTACTGTCGGTATAGGTGACCGAGGGTTTGACCGCGTATCGAAGGGCTGGTCAGGGTAGCCGTATGTTGCACGCTGCCTCCTCGGACTTGTGTCCATGATTACGATAGACCACTTGCCCTGGCAGGTCAGTCAGGAATAGGCGCGCAACGATGTCAGTTCCTGGAGGAGACTGTTGTAGGAGAAACGCTTACTAAAACCCGTACTGCAGGAAGCCGCCGTCGACAGCCAGACATTGCCCGGTGATATACGACGCTGCCCCCATCGCCAGGAACGCAGCGGCGGAGGCTACTTCCTCCGGTTGGCCGATGCGGCCAAGCGGCGTGCGCTGCAACACCTCGTCGAGATAATCGGGGTCCTGCAGTACGGTCCTGGCAAGCGGCGTGTCGATATACCAGGGGGCGATGCAGTTGACCCTGATTCCGTCTCTCGCCCACTCACACGCCAGATTTCGGGTCAGCTGGATCATCGCAGCCTTGCTCATCGCATAGGGTGCGCCCGTCCGCATGTGGGTCATCCCTGCGACCGATGCGATGTTGACCACCGCCGGCCCGATACCCACTCGCAACAATGGATGACACAACCGACTGAGCTCGAAGCAGCTCGTCAGGTTGGCATCGAGTAGCGCCCGGTACTCGTCGAGATCGTAGCTCAACGCAGGTTTGCGGATGTTGGTTCCGACGTTGTTCACCAGCACGTCGAGCCTGTCCCAATGATCGCCTAGCCATGCGGGCAATCGATCGAGCGTATCCGGACGGCTCAGATCGTGAGCCAATCCAAGCACCTCACCACCGGTCATGCGTTCCGAAAGCTCGTCCACTCGCTGCCTCAACCGTTCTTCGTCTCTGGCGACCAATGCGACACGCGCGCCCAGGTCAACAAACTCGCGCGCTATCGCCAGTCCGATACCCATCGACGCGCCGGTGATCAGCGCTCGCCGACCCTCCAGCAACCAACGCGTCGTCACTCCGGTGTCAGCTCAGGTTTGGCTGCGACCGATCGGCGCAGGATGGCATAACCCACCAAGCCCGATGCAACCGACGCTACCAGGATCGCCAGTTTGGCCGTTTTCAGGAGCTCGCCTTCGCCAAAGGCGAGCGTGCCGACGAACAGCGACATCGTAAACCCGATCCCAGCCAACCAAGCCGCTCCGTAGAGCTGGCGCCAGCTCAAGTCTCCCGGCATGACCGCCAATCCAAACCGGATGCTGAGCCAGGAGAACAACGTGATCCCGACCTGCTTGCCGAGGACGAGACCCAAGATCACACCCAGCGCCACCGGGCTGCCGAATAGGGTCAACGGATTCCCCTCCACGGTCACGCCCGCATTCGATAGCGCGAACAGCGGAAGGACGCCGAAGACGACCCACGGGTGCAGGGCGGTCTCGAGCTGCTGAAGCGGTGTTTCAACGTGATCACACACTTCCTCGATGGCGCGCAAGACATTCTGTTGACCCGCGTTGACCAGCAGCGCTGTCTTGAAGGCCGACGCCTCCTCGAACTCGCGGATCAACTCCGTGGTGCGATCGACAAACTGCTGGCTATCGATCACTCGACGGACTGGGATCGTCATCGCCACCAAGACGCCTGAAACCGTGGCGTGTACGCCTGACTGCAGAAACGAGAACCACACCACTAACCCCAGCAGCGCGTACGGTATGGCGTGCCGCACGTGGAACCGATTGGCAATCACGCAGAGCAGCAGAAAACCACCCGCGACCGCCAGCCAGTCCCAATTCACGCCTTTGGCATAGAAGATCGCTATCACGAGGATCGCACCGAGGTCGTCGACGATCGCCAACGCGGTCAAGAACACCTTTAGCGACGTCGGCACTCGGCTGCCGAGCACCGTAAGCACTGCCAGCGCGAACGCGATGTCGGTCGCCATTGGGATGCCCCAGCCAGCCGCTCCGTCTCCGCCAGCGTTGAACACCGCGTAGATCGCCGCCGGGACGAGCATGCCGCCGATGGCTGCCCCGATCGGCAACGCTGCCTTGCGCGGCGACGCCAGCTCGCCGGCCAGGATCTCGCGCTTGATCTCGAGTCCAACCACGAAAAAAAACAGCGCCATTAGGCCATCGTTGATCCAATGGAGCAGGGACTCTTCGAGAACCCAATGACCAAACTCGAGTGTGACGGGTGTGTGCCAAAGCTCGAAATAGGTCTCGCGAACCGGCGAGTTCGCCCAAACGAAGGCAGCGATCGTACACGCCAGCAGGACAATGCCGCCCGCTGCCTCGAGGTGGACAAACTTGCGGAAAGAGGCTCTTAGCCCGGTCTGGTTCGTCGAGCGGGGGACGGCAACCATCCCGCGAACCTAGTCCGTGACCTCTTCGTTGTCTGCTTCCCAGGTGATCGCCACCGATTTGGCGAGCGTGGCCGCTGTCGGGCACCTCGACTGGTGCCGCTCGAGTGCTCGGTCGACCGTTTCCCGGCTGCCGGCGGGAACCCGGAGCCGATACTCGATGTGAATCGACGTCAGTACCGGCAGCTTGTCGACGATCTCGTTTGTACCACGAGCGGCGGCTTCGATCGAATCAGGGTCGAGCTGGATCCCGCGCACCTCCAGTGCGCCATTCAACGTTCCCACCATTCAACCAACGGCGGACGCGACGATGTAATCGACCGGCAGCGGTAAATCGGGGGTGTCGAGCTTGTAGTGTGTTTTGATCGCCCCGTGAACGCCCATGTCGAACCCGCCCCCAGCCGGGAGCTCGGCACGACGATGGACTCCTTCCACCTTTTTGACCACAACCTCCGACACGTAGAACGGGTCGGCCATCAGTCGCGCAACATACCTGCGGTCATCGTGTCCTCGAGCGGGGTCGCTGCGCCGCTTCGCTGAGGAAAAGGATCTTGACCATCAATCGACGGGGATTCGATCTGCGTTAGCGGCGAGCCAAGTGTCAAAGTCCTTTAGCTCAGGGTTCAGCTCACGTGCCAGCGACAGGTCGCGTGCACCGACAAAGTCGGCGTTGAAGTCCCGCTTGAACTGGAACATGTTGCCGAGGTCGTCGGCGCCGTCAAAATCGAACCCGCGATAGACTTCGGGTGGCACCGCGTTGTAGACGACCTTCTTGCCCAGGACGTCGCTCATCTTGGCCGCCATCTCGTCGCCCGTCAGGTGCTCGCCCGCGATACCGATCGTCTTACCGATCATCTCGTCGCCACGTTTGAAGATTCCTAGAGCGCACTTGCCGATATCCTCAACAGCGATCCCCGGTAGCTTGGCGCCATCCATTGGGAATACTATCGCGAGCGTTCCGTCGGGATCGATGGTTGGTCCCATACCGAAGTGGATGAAGTTATCCCAGTAAAAGGACGTCAACAGGTTCGTGGTCGGCACACCGGCCTTCTTGAACTCCTGGTTGGCTTCGCCCTTCGCATCAAAGTGAGGGACCTTGTACTTCTCCATCAGGGTCGGCATCCGATCATCGTCGAGAGACATCCAATTGCGGGTGTCCTCGAGCGTCGACCAGACGACGTGCTTGACACCGGCTTGTTTCGTCGCTTGGGCGAGATTCTTGGCCTGTTGTAGCTCTTTCTCGGGTGAAAAGTGTTCCCAAAAGTTCGTCACGCAGAATGCACCATAGGCACCGTCGAACGCGCGCGTCAGGCTATCCACGTCGTCGAGGTCGGCCTGCACCACCTCCGCGCCTGCATCGGCCAGAGCTTTTGCCTTATTCGATGACGGGTCACGGGTGATCGCTCGGGTCGCAAACGACCCACCGCTATCGTTGAGTATGGCACGAACCGTCCCCCCTCCTTGCGCACCAGTCGCCCCGATTACGGCAATGATCCTCTTGTCGCTCATCTGATGTCTTTTCTCCTTTTCGTGTTTTGAACGGATTACAGATTCTAGACCTTACACTCTATGCCCGGTCCGACCGCGGCGGTGAATCGAGATCCAGCTCGTCCTCGATCGCCTTGGCGGTGGCCGCCAGCGCATCCAGCTCGCGTGCCCTCAAGACCAGCTTACAACGGTATCGCCCATCGACGAACACCGGGTAGGAGCCAATCCCGACGCCGGGGTGTGCGCGCTGTATCGTCGCCAGCGCTTCCGAGAAATCACCCTCTTTGCCACGCACCCAGAGCGTCTCTTTGTAGAATCGCGACGACAGCAGCTCGTCCGCCGCGATCTCGAAAATATCCTGCAGAAGAACCGGGACGCCCGGAAACGCGAACACATTTCCGACTCGGAACGCGTACGCTAACCGCTGTCGACCGCGCAAGATCTTGGCTCCGTGTGGGAGGTCGGCCATAGCCGCCTCGGCGGGTGTCAAACGGTCGCCGTAATCGGCCGCCAGCAAATCCCTGGCATCGGAGTGTGGCTCGAGCTCGAGGCCCAACGCGCGCGCCACCGCTTGTCGCGTGACGTCGTCGTGGGTCGGCCCCATTCCGCCGGTGATGAGAACGTAATCGTGGGCCTTGGACAATTCATGGATTTCTCGAGCAAGCGACTCGAGCTGGTCGCCGAGCACCACGATGCGGTCGACCAGAATCCCCAACTCCCACATCCTGCGGGTGAGAAAGGGCGTATTCTGGTCCTGAACGTCTCCCGACAGGATCTCGTCACCGACGATCAGGAGCGCCGCTGAACGCGGGCTCCTTGGAGGTGTCAGTTTTCCTTCCACTTCTCGTCGGTCGAGTGACCCGGAAAAGCTCTAGCGGTCGGATCGATGTGGTGCTTGGCAAAGTTCACCGCGACCGCCACCTCGCCGAACCCAGTCGCGATCAAGTCGAGCTTGCCGGCGTGCTGCGTGACATCACCGGCGGCGTAAACACCGGGCAACGCGGTCTCCATCTTGTCGTTCACGACGATGCCGTTCTTCTCCATTTCCAATCCCCAGCTCTTGATCGGTCCGAGATCAGCCTTGAACCCGACGTTAATAAGCAGCGCATCAATCTCATGGGTCTGCTCTTCATCGGTCCGATTGTCAAAAATCGTAACCGATTCGATCCGGCTGTTCCCGGTCACGGACCGGATTTCGTGGTGCGTCAAAATCGGGCACTTACCACCTTCCTTGACCGCTTTGATCGTTGCCTCATGGGCGCGGAACTCTTCCCGCCGGTGAATCAACATGAGCGATTTGGCGATCTCCTGGAGATTGAGCGCCCAGTCGAGCGCGCTGTCGCCACCGCCAACGATCATGACCCGCTGATCGGCCAGAGCCGACTTGTCGCGCACCAGATACTGGACCCCGTTCCCCTCGAACCGCTCCAACCCCTCGACCTTCAAGCGGCGCGGTTCAAACGCACCGATCCCAGCCGAGATTACCACCGTGCGTGTCAGATACTCGTTCTCGTCGGTGGTGAGCTTCCACAACTCGTCGTCGACTCGATCGAGCCCCTGGGCGGTCTCTTGCAGCGCGACTGTCGGGTTGAACCGCATCGCTTGCTCGATCAGCCCAGTCGCCAGATCCTTGGCCAGGATCTTGGGAAAACCGCCGACGTCGTAGACATACTTCTCAGGGTACAGCGCCATCAGTTGGCCACCCAGCTCGGGCAGCGAATCGATCACAACCGTTCTCATGTGCCGCATGCCAGCGTAGAAAGCACCGAACAGCCCGGTCGGGCCGCCGCCAAGGATCGCTACATCGTATACGTCGTTGTTCATTGATTATATGGCCTTGAAAAAGAGCGACTCGTTACAGGGTATCCAGCAGCCGCTGGAGCGTGCGGTGGAGCTGTTGCTGCCCCTGGATTCCGAGCGTCGCCGTCACCCGGTGGCGAAGACGAGTCGCGCCATCAGTCAGAACCTGCTCGAGATCTCTCGCGCGGCGGGTCAAATATAGCCGCCGAACGCGGTGATCCGAAGCATCTTCTTCGAGCCGGACCAGGCCGTCTTTCACCAGTCCGCGGACGATCGTCGTCATCGACGACTTGGCGAGCCCGGCTCGCTGGCCGACTTCACTGATCGGCAGACCATCCTGCTCAAAAAGCGGTAACAACACCTGGCACGTGGTGGGAGAGACCTCCTCAAAACCGGCCGCGCCGCACCCCTCGACGAGTAGCTCTTGCCACCTTGACGCACCGCGGGTTAGGAGCTCACCCAGATTGATCGGTTCGGTACTCACGCCCAACGTGTACGCCCGCATACTATTGGCTGTCAACCCGCAGCGCGTGTGCTACCCACCAATCGAGCGCCGCGAGGATCGCTGGGTTCGCGGCTGGCATCGGGAGCTCCCGGTATTCGCCCGGCGTTACCCAGCGAGGACCGGAGTCAGACACGGTCGATCTCACCGCCTGCTCGTCGCCGGTCAGCGTGCAGCCGTAGGCGTACAGGGTGACCCGCCGATCCGGATAGGTGTGGCTCATTGCAACCAACAAGCCGCTGACTTCGACCTCTAGCCCGGTCTCCTCGGCGATCTCGCGCATCAACGCCGTTGTGTGTTTCTCACCCAGCCCGACCCGACCACCCGGCAGCTCCCACAACCCGTCCATCGCCGGATCGTCGACTCGCTGCTGGATCAAGATCCGACCGTCGCGCAGCACGACCCCGATGACGATACAGTCGCTTTTGTTGACCCGTTCCACGTCGCGGACTATACATCGGACGCGGCTCGATTTCCCGCCACCCTCCCCGTACCAGCGAGGTCCAATGGATCTGACGTGTCCTCAGTGCGGAACGGTCTACGACATTTCCCAGTACTCTGCCGGTCACACGTTCGCTTGCCAATGTGGCCGCACGCTCGAGGTCGGAGCAACGGAGATGGCTACCACCGGTGGGCTGCCGCCGATCGTTACCTCCGACCCGGGTCTGCCCGCGTTCGTCAAGGCGTTGCTCTTTTTTGGCAACATGTGCGCGTGGCCGATGCCGATCATCTCACTCATCGCTTGGTTTCTCATCCGCGACACAAAGCCCCGAACCGCTGATGATGTCTGCAAGTACACGTGGATCCCGTTTGTGATCTTTATCCTGCTGTCCGGGCTGTACGTCGTGTTTGTGCTGGGTATCAGCATGATCGGCGAGGCGGGAGGATTCTGATGGCGCGCGAACGCCCCCCGATCGTTTACTTTCCGCGGCCGTTGAGGCCACGTGCGGCGCTCGCGATCGGCTGCCATGGCAACCCCGACCGATGCCTCACAGTAATCGGCTGGCGGATGCCGATTTGCGCTCGCTGTACCGGACTCGTCGCGGGTAACGTAGCCGGCGCGCTGACGTTCATCTCGCTCGGCTCGCCAACGGTGTTGATTGCGGTCGCGTGTCTACTTCCAATGATCGCAGACGGCTCCGCTCAGGCCCTGACACACTACCAGAGCACACCGTTTCGTCGGCTGTCCAGCGGTCTGCTCGGCGGTTTTGGCCAGCTCACGCTGATCCTGGCGCTCATCGGTCAATTGCTTCCGAAAGGCTGAACTTCCGTGGCGTGGATCGACATGATCGATGAGGACGACGCCGAGGGCCAACTGTCCGAGATCTATCGCCGCTTATCGGGACGCGATGGCAGGGTCGACCACATCCTGAAGATCCACGGGCTCAATCCCGAGTCGTTGACCGGACACTACGAGTTCTACAAGACGATCATGCGTGGCCGTTCGCCCTTGAGCCGCGTTCAGCGCGAGATGATCGCGGTCGTCGTATCGGCGGCCAATGACTGCCACTATTGACTGCTGCATCACGGGGCGGGTCTCCGTAAGCTGACGCGCGACGACGAACTGGTATCTCAGCTCTCACAGGACTACCGAACCGCCAAGTTGAGCCCCGCCGATCGCGCCATGCTCGACTACGCGGTCAAGTTGACCCGTGAGCCGCAGGCGATGTCCCCGTCCGACGTGGGAACGCTCCGGTCGGCGGGTTTTGACGACACCGCGATCCTCGACATCGCCCAGGTCACGGCCTACTTCGCGTTCGTCAACCGATTGGCCGATGGGCTCGGGGTGGAGCTCGAACCGTACTGGGGCGAAGGCCAGCCATGACACGTGCGCCCCCAAGCGCACGATGCCTCCGGCGCTTGCAAAAAAACCAGCCCGCTTTCACGCCTTTTCACACCCGCCTCACGTTTCGATAGAAACGACCACCTTATAACCCATATGGCACAGTTGGTGCACGGGTTTCTGCGTCTCCGATGGGAATCGCGCCGCTCCTCCTCATCGCGCTCCTGGCTGGCCAGGATGCCTCGACGCCAGCCAACGTGTTGGCAGTCGCCGATACTACGGATTCGGCGCAACAACTGGTCGCCGTTCTTCAACTCAGACGCGAGAACCTACCCCACTCCGTACGCGGTGAGATCTATCCGATAGCGTTGCTGGAAAACGGCTCGCTAGCGGAGGCGGTGACGTTCGGAGTCCATCCGTTTACCGGTGACAACGAGTTCCAGACCGACCGCGAGACACCGCTCACCATGATCCGCGACTTCACGATCTATCATCACGGTGACGCCATCGGCGCGTTCAGCGTGACGGAGATAGAGACCGCCGTATACAGCTGCAGCCCGGTTCGGGTCGGCACCGGCAACCTTAGCTTGCCCGACGAGTACATCCGGTTCGGCCGATTCGATCCGCGCGTCACCTCGTTGGCCGTCTCCGGACGCGGCTTCGAGTACGAGTACACCCTCAACTACTACTTGGCCCTCAGCCAACCGGTGCCGCAAGCCGAGTTCGAGTGGGACTCGTTGTTCAATCCGGCCGCGACCGAACGACTCAGAGAGGCGATCATGCAGATCGCCAGCGATTCGCTCGCCCACTACGAAGCCGCACTGAACCGACCAGACGCGCAGTGGGGGGAACCTCGATGGAGTTGGGCCGAGGGGTTTCGCACCTTCGACTTGGACCAGGACGGGTGGGCCGAGGCGATGGGTGTTATCGAGGCGGTCGTGATTCCACCGGATGATGAATCACCCGAGTCAGCGTCGGAAAACGAGCCATTCTACGCCAGCATCCTCATGTGGGTCGAAGACCAGGGACCAGACACCGTTCCGCGAGTGCTGCTGACGCTCAAGCAGGCCACTCCTAGCAGCAAAGCCGGCTTCGGGTACCATCTGGCGGAACTCGTCGATATCGATGGCGACGGCGTAGCCGAGCTCTTCTACCAGGTCGAAGGATGGGAGCACCACGCCTTCGCGATCTACGCGTTTCGCGACGGCACCTTACACGAGTGGTTCTCTGGCGCCGGTTACGGCTGCTAGGCCATCGACGGCGAACCATCGCTCTCGTCGCCGCCTCGGACCGTTCTACTGTCCGCTCGATCAGAAGGTGTACCTCGACACCAGCTTCTTTCAGCAACTAGCGCAGCTCGGCGGGCCGGGCGATTTCGCCGCCGCCTATGTCATCGGTCACGAGATCGGACACCACGTTCAGAACCTCGTCGGTACGTCGGACCGCGTGCGCCAGCTGCAGAGCCGCGGCAACCAAGCCGATGCGAACGCATTGTCGGTCTTGCTCGAGCTTCAGGCCGACTGCTACGCCGGTGCGTGGGCGCACCACGCGAACCGCACCGCGGCGTTGCTCGAGCCGGGTGATGTCGAGGAAGGGCTAGCTGCCGCGGCAGCGATCGGTGACGACCGCCTCATGCGGCAATCCGGCCGCGCGGTGAGCCCCGAGTCGTTCACGCACGGGACGAGCCAGCAGCGCCAGCGATGGTTGGAAACAGGCTTGCAAACCGGCGATCTCAACGCCTGCGACACGTTTAGTCGCGGCTAGTCCTTGAGAGTGTTCTCGGGTTCAGGTCGCCCGGGTCATGCCCGGTGCGGCCGTTTGCGTGGGAACGACCCGAGAAACCTAAGGCAGATCGTCTTTGTGCGTCGCCGGGTCGAACCCCGCAGGCAGCTCAGTCAGATCCTCGAACTCGAGCCTCTCACCCATCGCACCGGTCGGTGACTTCTGGTGCGCCTTGATGGCTTCATCGAGCGCATTCCACCCCAGCAGTGCGCACTTGATTCGCACCGGCAGCTTGGCTACTCCCCGAAGCGCCCGCAGATCTCCCAGCTTCCGGTCATCGCTGGCACCCTCGTCATCACGCATCAAAGCCACAAACCGCTTCTCTAGATCGAGTGCCTCGTCGATCGAGCGACCGCTGACACCTTGCGTCATCATCGACACCGACGCTTGGCTGATCGAGCACCCCTGACCGGTGAAGCCAACCGCCTCGATCCGATCATCATCGATCGTCAACATGAGATCGATCTCGTCGCCACACATCGGGTTGCGCATCGATACCGTGACTGTCGGGTTCTCGAGCGCGCCTTTGTTGCGGGGCTTGCGGTAGTGCTCGAGGATGATCTCGCGGAAGATCGATTCCAGCATCCGTTATGTCTGAGGCATCACCGCGCGGGACGTTCCGTCGGCGGCCGTTTGCGCGGGAACGAGCCGAGACCCCGCAGCGCAGCGAGGAGGCTCGGCGACGTGGAGCGCCGGGCGCCCGATGAAACGTGCCGCGCGGTAAAACCCCGGGGTGTACCGTGAGGTAGGACTCGGGTTATACACGGAAGAGTTCCTGCGCCCGGTGCAGCCCGCGCACCAACGCTTCCAAGTCATCCTCCGCGTTGTATAGATAGAACGACGCCCGCGCGGTCGCCGCCACGCCGAGCCTACGCATTAGCGGCTGGCAACAGTGATGACCGGCCCGGATCGCGACCCCCTCGTGATCGAGGATCGTCGCCAAGTCGTGGGGATGGATGTCGGCCAAAGTGAACGACACGACGCCGGCCCGCGCGACGTCGGGCGCAGGGCCGTAGAGGGTGATCGCTTTGAACTCGTCGGCCAATCTCTCGAGTACGAGGCGCGCGATCCGCTTCTCGTGCTCGTGGATCGTCTCGGGGCCTAGCGCTCGCAGGAAATCGACCGCCGCTCCCAAACCAATCGCACCGGCGATGCTCGGGGTACCGGCTTCGAACTTGTGTGGCACTGCGGCGTACGTCGAGCGCTCGATCCTGACCTCTTCGATCATCTCGCCACCCCCTTGATAGGGAGGCATCGCTTCGAGCAGCTCGCGCCGTGCCCACAACGCCCCGATCCCCGTCGGACCGCACGCCTTGTGGCCGCTGAAAGTGTAAAAGTCACAGTCGATCCCACGGACATCGATCGGCAGCTGGGGGGCCGCCTGAGCACCATCGATCAGGTACAGCGCACCCGCTTCGTGGGCCCGGCGTGCGATCTCTTCCACCGGATGGATCGTACCAATGGCGTTAGATACGTGGCCGGTCGCAACGAGTCGCACATCGCCCGCGCCAAGCAGCGTGTCCAAGTGGTCGAGATCCAAGCGCTGATCGTCTGTCACCCGAATCGCCTTGATCCTGGCGCCTGTCCGCTCGCACACGAGTTGCCACGGTACCAGGTTGGAGTGATGCTCCATCTCGCTCACCACGATGACGTCGCTGGGGCCCAGATTGGCCGTGCCCCAACTCATGCTGACGAGGTTGATCGACTCGGTCGTCGATCGCGTAAACACCACTTCGTCGGCGCGCCCGGCGCCCAGGAAACGGGCCACCTTGCCGCGTGCGTCCTCGTATCGCCGGGTGGCGCGCACCGAAAGCTCGTGAGCGCCCCGATGGACGTTGGCGTGGTCCTTGGTGTAGTAATCGGCGATCGTGCGGATGACAGCCGCCGGACGCTGCGCGGACGCGGCGCTGTCGAGGTACACGAGACGGTGCCCGTGGACCTGCTGATCGAGGATCGGGAACTGGGCCCGTATCGCGGCGACGTCGAGCGGCGACTCGGCTAGCTCGGTGGGCAGCGAATCGGTTTGGCTAGCGGTCTTGGGAGCACTCACGTTATTCGGGCGGTAGATCGATCTCGTCGGCGGCCGGAACGGCCACCCAGATCTCGCCCTCCCTCACGTCGACCTCAAATTTTGGCAGCCGCTTGGTCGCCGGCAGTGCGAGCACCTCACCGGTCTTGATGTCGAATGACGCTCCGTGCCAGTCGCAGGTGAGCCGTTCACCCATCAAGAAACTGTCCGTCAGCGTGTACTGCTGATGCGTGCAGCAATCGTGAAACGCGTGAAACTCACCGTCGACGTTGGCGACCCCGACTTTCACACCATTGATCTCGTAACCGCACATCTCGCCGGCTGGGATCTCGTCTTCCGCGGCGATCTTCAAGAACTCGGCCATTCCCGACCTCCTAACCGAGCTTGCGTTCGATGACTCGCGTCAGCCGCTTATGCAGCCAATCGACCGGGACGCGGGCCAGCACTTCCTCGAAGAAACCGTACACGATGAGCTTCTCCGCATCCTCGCGGCTGAGGCCGCGGCTCATTAGGTAGAAGATCTGTTGCTCATTTTGTTGACCGATCGTGGCGCCGTGGGAACAGCGCACATCGTCGGCCTCGATCTCGAGGTTTGGCAACGAGTCGGCGTGTGCGTCTTCCGACAGGATCAGGTTGCGGTTGGTCTGATACGCATCCGTTCCCTGAGCTCCAGGCATGACCCGGATCATGCCCCGAAACACCGATCGTGAGCGGTCCTTGAGCGCGCCCTTGTAGAGCAGGTCCGAGCCCGCGTGCGGCGCCTGGTGCAGTTGATACGTGTAATGATCAAAGTGCTGGTCGGAGTCGCCCAGGTAGATCCCCAGCATCTCCGAGTTGGCACCCTCAGCCTGCAGATCCGTCTCGACGTCGGAGCGGGCAACGCCGGCTCCCAAAGTCACTAACAGCGTCTGTATCTGGGCATCCTTGTGAGCAAAGACCCGCACCGCCTGGTAGTGAAAGACGTGTCGCCCCCATTGCTGGACTATCGCGTAGCGCACATTGGCGCCCTCTTCGGCGATGATCTCGGTCACACCGCAGTTCATCGCCAAGCCTTCCTGGGCCCGAGCTGGTGAGGCGCACTCTTCAACGTATGTGATCTTACTCTGCGGGCCGGCGATCACGAGAGTATGCGGAAACAGCGCCGCTCGCTCGATATCGAGCCAGCGAAGAGTGTTGATCGGAAGTTCGACCTCGACACCAGCCGGCACGTAGATCACTCGGCCACCCGACACGAAAGCACCATGCAGAGCCGCCAGCTTGCCGAATTCTGGTGTGACCGCGCTAGTCATGAAGTACTTCTGGACCAGCTCGGGGTGATTCGCAATCGCCTCCGCAAGATCAACGAACAGGACGCCCTGGCGGGTCAGGTCCTCCTCGATCTCGCTGCAAATGGACGTCGAATTGTGCTCGACCGACCACGCGGATGACGGGTGATCCAGATGGAGCGCGGCCTGGATCTCAGCCGGAATCTCATCACGGCTACTGACAGGTTGTGGCGGCAACGGGTCCATCATCGCCAACTCCTGCCAGTCGATCTTTGACAGATCCGTATACCGCCACTCTTCGTCCTTGGTGGTCGGCATCGGGGTCTCACGATAGATGTCCCACGCGTGTTGGCGGCGCGCGGCCATCCAATCAGGTTCGTTTCGGGCCGTTACGATCGCACTCACGGTTTCGGGGCCTATCTCTCCGCGCACGGTGGGCGCGGTCCCGATGTCCGCGGTAGTCGCTGATTCGCTCATGTCTATGCTATCTCCCATTCGATTGCGTACCTCGGTATGGTTCGTCGCTCTCCCTTAGTTTTTATGCCTTGCGCCGCTCGGCCCGTTACCCGACCGACCCTTCCATCTCGAGCTCGACCAGACGGTTCAACTCGACCGCGTACTCGAGCGGCAGATGCTTTGAGATCGGTTCGATGAAGCCACGCACGACCATCGTCCGCGCTTCATCCTCGGCGAGCCCACGCTGCATCAGGTAGAACAGTTGCTCGTCGCCGATCTTGGTGACCGTCGCCTCATGACCGATCGAGGCGTCGTTCTCGTCGATCTCGATGTACGGGTAGGTGTCGGTTCGGGCCTCTTCGTCCAAGAGCAGTGCGTCACATTCTACATTGCTCGACGCATTGTGAGCGCCTTTCTGAACCTGTACGAGACCGCGGTAGGACGACCGACCCCCTCCCTTGGAGATCGACTTCGAGATGATCTCGCTGGTGGTGTGGGGTGCGGCGTGGACCATCTTGCCACCGGCGTCTTGGTGCTGACCAGACCCTGCGTAAGCAATCGACATGATCTCGCCTGAAGCCCCTCGTCCCATCAGGAAGCACGACGGATACTTCATCGTGA